>NZ_JANODC010000445.1:0-3992 GCF_031412495.1 Rhizobacter sp.
ATGGTGAAGATCGAGAACGGGGCCTGGAAGCTGCAGCCCTAGCGCAGCGTGCCCCCCGCGGCGCGCTCAGAACTTGGGGATGCGCAGGGTCTTGCTGATCATCAGGGTCCCGGAGAGCGCGAACATCAGGGCCAGCGGGTGCAGCTGGCCGCCGAGCAGGGACCAGGCGCCGCCCGGCAGCTGATCGCCGATCCGGCCCTGCCAAGCCGCCCAGGCGAGCACGGCCGTCAGCGCCACGCTGGTCGGGATCGGCGTGCCCTCGAAATACTTCACCTTGCCGCTCTCTTCGGAGAGCGACTCGGCGGTGACGTTGAAGCGGGCCAGGCGCGACACGCCGCAGCAGACGAAGTAGACGAGGATGGCGGCGTCCCAGGCGCCGTCGATCCCGCAGGCGAAGGCCAGCGCCGCCGGCGCGACCCCGAAGGAGATCACGTCGGCGAGCGAGTCGAGCTCGCGGCCGAGCGCCGACGAGGTCTGGCGCCAGCGCGCGATGCGGCCGTCGAGGACGTCGAAGATGAAGGCGGCCGGAGCGAAGGCCGCGGCGACGAGCAGGTCGGAGACGTCGCGCGAGACGAGGAAGCGCATCGCCATCAGCACGGCCGCGACGCCGCAGGCGGCGTTGCCCAGGGTGAAGAAGTCGGCCAGGTGGAAGCCGCGGATCATCGAGAAGTGCTTCGGGTTCCTATCCGCGGTCGCAATCGTCATGTCGTGTACCTCCTGCACGAGTGTTCAGCATCGGCCGGGCGCCGTCTGCCAGTCAATTCCCACATACGAACAGGCGATCGGCGGGCCGCCGCCTCCCTCGCCATGGGCTCTACTGCGGGACGGCCGTCGCCCCGGCGCGGCCCCACACGGAGACACATCATGGACGCATCGACCGACCGGCCCGCCGCCGCCCCGCCTGAAGACCAGCGCGAGGCCCTGAAGGACTCGGAGCGCAAGGCGACCGAGCAGCATCCGACGACCTTCCGCGACGAGTCGAACGAGGACAAGATCGTCGAGATCCCCCCGGTCGGCCCGGACGAGAAACCGATCCGCGGGCTCGACCCGCACTAGCGCTTCCTCAGCCTTCCTCGTCCCACGCGTAGCCGTCGCGCGCGACCAGCGCGCTCGCCGCGGCCGGGCCCCAGGTGCCCGGCGCGTAGGGGCGTGGCCCGCCTTCGTCGCGTCGCCAGGCCTCGAGGATCGGCTCGACCCAGGCCCAGGCCTCTTCCTGCTCGTCGCTGCGCACGAACAGGTTCAGGCGGCCGGCAATCACGTCGAGGAGCAGGCGCTCGTAGGCGCCGACCCGGTTCTCGGCGAAGGCCCGGTCGAAGTCGAGGTCGAGCGACACCGGCGTCAGCGCCTCGACCTGGCCGGCGCCCTTGGCGGCGAGCAGGTGCAGCTCGAGGCCGTCTTCCGGCTGCAGCTTGATGATCAGCTTGTTGGCCGGGTTCTGGCCCGGAAAGATGTTGTGCGGCGTCGGCCGGAAGTTGACGACGATGTGCGCGTCGCGCGCCGCCAGGCGCTTGCCGGTGCGCAGGTAGAAGGGCACGCCGGCCCAGCGCCAGTTCTGCACCTCGGTGCGCAGGGCGACGAAGGTCTCGGTGCGGCTGCCCGCCGGCACGCTCGCCTCGTCGAGGAAGGCCGGCACCGGCTCGACCTGGCCGTTGCCTGAACGGTACTGCCCGCGCACGACGTCGCGGCCGACGCTCTCCGGCGTGAACGCCTTGAGCGACCGCAGCACCTTCAGCTTCTCGTCGCGGATCGCGTCGGCGCTGTTGCGCGACGGCGGCTCCATCGCCACCATCGTCAGCAGCTGCAGGGCATGGTTCTGGACCATGTCGCGCAGCGCCCCGGTGCGGCTGTAGAAGTCGCCGCGGGTGCCGACGCCGATCGCCTCGGCGAGAGTGATCTGGATGTTGGCGATGCACTCGCGCCGCCAGAGCGGCTCGAACAGCGCGTTGCCGAAGCGCAGCGCCATCAGGTTCTGCACCGACGGCTTGCCGAGGTAGTGGTCGATGCGGAAAGCCTGCTCCTCGCGGAACACCGAGCGGACGACGCGGTTGATCTCGCGTGCGCTGGCCAGGTCGTGGCCGAGCGGCTTCTCGAGCACGACGCGCACGTTCGGGCCGTTCAGGCCGGCCTCGCCGAGGCGGGCGCAGACGGTGGGGAACAGGTCCGGGCTGGTCGCGAGGTACATGACCACGACGTCGGCGGCGCGGCCGGCCAGCCAGCGCGCCAGCGCGGCGTAGCCGTCCGCGTGCGACAGGTCGAGCCGCTGGTAGTGGAGGAGGTCGGCGAAGCGGGCGAACTCGTCGTCGCTCGGCCGCTTCGCGCCTTCGACTTCCTGGAAGCGCTCCTTCAGCCAGCCGCGGTAGGCGTCGTCGGAGAACTCCTGCCGCGAGACGGCGAGGATGCGCCCGCCGTCGGGCAGCTTGCCGTGGCGAAAGGCCTGGAACAGCGCCGGGAGGAGCTTGCGCCAGGCGAGGTCGCCGGTGCCGCCGAAGAGAACGAGGTCGAAGGCCATGAGGTACAGGATACGTGGCCGCCGTCTCGCACCCGAGCAGGGCGTTGCGAGGACTTAGCAACCGCCCATGCCGGCCTCCCTCGCCGGCAAGGCCACCCGCTTCCGCGCCCTGCACGACGGGCCGCGGGCGTTCGTCATCGCCAACGCCTTCGACGCCGGCTCGGCCGTCCTCCTGGCGAAGAAGGGCTTCGAATGCCTGGCGACCTCGAGCGGCGCCGCCGCCGGCGTCCTCGGCCGGCGCGACGGCGAGATCTCCCGCGACCAGGCGATGGCGCACGCGCTCGGCATCGCCGCGCCAACCGACCTGCCGGTGTCCGGCGACCTGGAGAACGGCTTCGGCGACACGCCGTCGGACGTCGCCGAGACCATCCGCCGTGCCGGCGCCTGCGGCCTCGTGGGCGGATCGATCGAGGACTACACCGGCGACAAGTCGCGTGGGCTTTATCCGCTCGATGCCGCGGTGCAGCGCGTCGAGGCGGCGGTGAAGCTGGCGCGGTCGCTGCCATTCCCGGGCTTCGTGCTGACCGCGCGGGCCGAGAACTTCCTGCGCGGCCGGCCGGACCTCGGCGACAGCCTGGCCACCTCGCTCTGGCGGGCGGCCATGGCCGGAGTCGCTGCCGCGGCCGACGAAGTGCGCGGCAGCGGCAGCTTCGGCTACGTCGAGCGGCTCTAGCCGCGAGCCCCTGTCCCGCGCGGCTCAGGGCCTGGTGCCGTGGCGGTCCCAGTCGCGATCGCGACCGCGGCGGCCACGGTCGTCCGGCCGTGCCGACGAGACGCGGTCGTTCAGGCCCATCGCGCTCAGCGACGGGTAGCGGCCCGGCCGCAGCGTCACGCAGTTGCCGGCAAAGCGCGCGCTGTCGCAGACGAGCCAGCGGCCGCCGCGGACGATCACCGACGACGCGCGGTCGTTGAAGCCGGCCCGGCTGAAGTCGCCCAGGCGCTGCTCGATCGTGAAGGAGCGGCCGCGAAAGTTGTCGTGCTCGTAAAAGCGGATCTGCGCGGCAGCCTGGAACGACGCCGTCACCGCGGCGCAGCCGAAAACAAATTTCCATGTCCTGGTCATCTTGTCCCCTCCTCGAGCGATCGATGCGTCGTTCGCGGCATGATGCTGGCATGGATACATTTCGCTCGTCCGTAGGTGCAGAGGCCAGGCGCTGCGACCGGACCATCGCCTGGGCGGCCCTGCGCGGACACTGGCAGGCGCACGGCCGCGACCTGGACCTGCGCGAAGCGTTCGCGCGCGACGCCGGGCGCCATGCAGCGCTCTCGTTCGAGGCGCCGGAGGTGTTTGCCGACCTGTCCAAGAACCTCGTCGATGCAGCGACGCTGCGCTTCCTGGCCGATCTCTCCCGCGAGTGCGGCGTGGCGCAGCTCCGCGACGCGATGCTCGCCGGGGAGGCGATCAACTGCACCGAAGGCCGCGCCGTCCTGCACACGGCGTTGCGCGCGCCGCCGGGGGCAGGGCCGTTCGCGGCCGAGGTGC
>NZ_JANODC010000446.1:0-17543 GCF_031412495.1 Rhizobacter sp.
GGCGAGGTCGCAGCCGGCCTGCTTGGCCAGCGCCCGCGCCCGCACCACGCCGCCGACGTCGGGCGAGACGACGACGAGGTCGTCGTAGCGCTTGGACTGCAGGTCGGACAGGAGCACGGGCGAGGCGTAGATGTTGTCGACGGGGATGTTGAAGAAGCCCTGGATCTGGTCGGCGTGCAGGTCCATGGTCAGCAGCCGCTCGACGCCGACGGCCTCGAGCATGTTGGCGACGACCTTGGCACTGATCGGCACCCGGGTCGAGCGCGGCCGCCGGTCCGGCCGCGCGTAGCCGAAGTACGGGTTCACCGCCGTCACCCGGCGCGCCGAGGCGCGCTTCAGGGCGTCGACCATGATGCAGAGCTCCATCAGGTTCTCGTTCGTGGGGGAGCAGGTCGACTGCACGACGAAGATGTCGCGCGCACGCACGTTCTGCTCGATCTCGACGTCGACCTCGCCGTCGGAGAAGCGTCCCACCTTGGCCTTGCCGAGGCCGATGCTCAACTGCGTCGCGATGTCCTGCGCGAGGGCCGGGTTGGCGTTTCCGGTGAACAGGACGGTGTTGAACAGCAAGACGACTCCAGGCTAGGCCACGTTGATCTGGCAGGGGAGGAAGGATTCGAACCTTCGCATGTCGGAATCAAAATCCGATGCCTTAACCAGCTTGGCGACTCCCCTACACCGGTCCGCGGCTCGTGCCGCGCACCTCAACTCATCCCTCGCGCCGTGCCCACTCGGCGAGCGGATGTCGCTCCAGCGAGCGGCACATCCTGCCCGACCAGCCTGCAGGCAGATCGATCGGCATCGCTGCCATCGGCGTCGAACCGTCGCCCGCCAGGTCGACGCGGGCGAAGACCGCGCTTCCCGAGCCCGTCATCCGGCTGTTGCCGAAGGCATCGTGAAGCAGGGCCGCCGCGCGCGAGATGTCGGGGCAGAGATCCTCGGCCGCGGCCTGCAGATCGTTGCGCCCGGCGCCCAGGGCGAGTTCCGGATCGTCCTCCGAAAGCCCCGCCGGCTTGCCCTGGGGCAAGCCGAAAGACGCTTCCGAAAAGCCCGCGATTCTAGCAGCCTCGACCGCTGCGACGACGCTCGGGCTGGCGAACACGGCGCGTGTCTCGAGGCCGGCGGCAGGCTTCAGCACGGCATACCAGGCGCCAGGCATGCGCACCGGCGAGAGCTGCTCGCCGACGCCGCGGGCCCGCGCGTTGGCTCCTGCCAGGAAAAAGGGCACGTCGGCACCGAGCGCCAGGCCGATCGGCAGCAGGCGCTCGAGCGACCAGTCGAGGCCCCAGAGCCGGTTCAGGGCAAGCATCGTCGAGGCGGCGTCGGAGCTGCCGCTGCCGAGCCCGGCGCCCCAAGGCACGAGCTTGTCGACGGAGATGTCGGCGCCCAGCGCGCATCCCGATGCCTGCTGCAGGGACCGCGCCGCGCGAAGGGAGAGGTCGTCGGCCGGCAGCGCAACACCCAGGTCGTGGCGGGCCAGGCGACCGTCGTTGCGGCGCTCGAAGTGCAGGATGTCGGCCCAGTCGATCAGGACCATCAGCGAGTCGAGCAGGTGCAAGCCGTCGGCACGGCGCCCGACAATGTGCAGGTGCAGGTTCAGCTTCGCGGGTGCCGGAACGTCGTGGATGAAGCGGATCCCCATCGCCCGCTCACAGGGCTTCGAGCTGGATGCGGACGCTCACCTGGGGCGGTGGCCGCTCGCGCAGCGCCGTGACGCGGCCGTCCGGCAGCCGGGCCAGGTCGACCGACCAGCCGAGTTGCTCGAACCCGGCGCTGCCACGCGCCGTGCTCGGCGCCTGCGGCGAGGGCCGGCCGCGCAGCCAGTCGAACCACGCCTCGACGGGCACGCTTTCCCCGAGCACCTCGCGGGTGAGGCCGTCGAGGTCGGCAAAGGCGCGCGTGCCTTGCGGTGTCGCGAGCGTCACCCCCGACGCGGACCAGCGTGCCTGGGCCAGGACGTTACCGAGCGGCGTCGACAGGCCTAGGACGCCGGCTCGCGAATCGCCGCGCAGGTCGAAGGCCGCGCTGAACGAACGCTCCGGCTCGCTGCCGCTCGCCTCGACCCGGATCGAGAGGCGACCCGAGATCGCCTCGTTGTCGCCGGCCGCCGGCAAGGGCGCCAGGCTGGCGCAACCGCCGGCCAGGAGCAAGGCGGCGAGGCATCCCGTCGACGTCCAGCGAAAGGCGCTGGGCGGCCGTGCCGGCCGCCCGACCCGACCCGACCCGGTCACAGGTCGACGCGCAGCCGCGCCAGGGTCTCGCGCAGGACGTCGTTCTGCGCGTCGCGGGACCGACCTTCGCGCCAGACCTTGCGCGCTTCCTCGCGCTGCCCGGAAGCCCAGAGCACCTCGCCGAGGTGGGCCGCGATCTCCGGGTCGGGGCGTGCCTGGTAGGCGCGGCGCAGGTGGCGCAGCGCTTCCTCGAGGTTGCCCAGGCGGTACTCGACCCAGCCCAGGCTGTCGGTGATGGACGGCTCGCCCGGGCTCAGATCGAGCGCCTTCTGGATCAGAGACCGTGCCTCGGGCAAGCGCAGGTTGCGATCGGCGAGCGAGTAGCCCAGCGCGTTGTAGGCATGCTGGTGATCGGGCTTCAACTCGATCACCCGGCGCAGCAGGCGCTCCATGTCGTCGAGGCGATCGATCTTCTCGTAAAGCATCGCCTCCTCGTAGAGAAGGTCGGTGTCGTTCGGGAAGCTGCGGCTCGCCTGGGCGAGCACCTGGCCGGCTTCGGCCCACATCTTCCGCTCGCGCAGGATCTCGGTCTCGGCCAGAAGCTTGGCTCGGGCGTCACCGGGTGATTGCTCCGGCGCCCGCCGGATAAGCTCGCGCGCTTCGCCGACCTTGCCCTGGCGCGCGAGGAGCGAAGCCCGCCGCGTCTGCACCTCCAGGGCCCGGCGCGGGTTGTCGATGCGTGCCAGCCAGCCCTCGGCGGCGGTGAAGTCCTGCTGCTGTTCTGCCGCCTGCGCCAGCAGCAGCCAGGCCTGGGTGAGGGCAGCGCTGGCGCTCGACGGGGTGTCGTCGTCGTCGTCGCCCGAGCCCGGCTGTGCGGTGGTCGGACCGAGGGTGACCGGCGCGCCGGCCTGGACCAGCCGCACATAGGTCTGCAGCGCGGCCGTCGCTTCCTTCGGGCGGCGCAGTTCGAGCTCGAGCGCACCGAGCGTGAGCCAGGGTGGCGCGAGGTCGGGGCTTGCCTGGGTCAGGATGGCGAGCTGCGCCGCCGCGTCGACGAGGCGCTGCGACGCCGCCAGCGTGCGCACGTAGAGCAGGCGGACGTTCGGGCTCGCCGGCCTTCCTGCCAGGTGCGTGGTGACCACGGCCTCGGCTGCCGGCGTGCCCGGGAGCATCTCGAGCGCGAGGAAGGCCGGGCCTTCCGCGGTCGGCTCGGCCGCGCTCGCGTTGCGGATCAGCTCGAGCGCCTTCGTCGTGTCGCCGGCCGCGAGCCAGCCGCGCCCGATGGCCGTCAGCGCCGCCGCCCGCGTCTCGCGCTTGTCGACGAACGGCCGCAGCACGCGTTCGCCCACCGTCGCCGCGGCGTTGCGGTCTGCGGAGCGCGCCAGGAAGCGCGGCACGGCCTCGATCATCGCCGGCAGCGCCGGAGCCGGCGTCTGCCGAAGCATGGCGACCAGCGGTTCCTCGGTGTCGGCGATGCGGTTCAGGGCCAGGTACAGCTGGACCTGGTAGCGCATGGCGTCCTGCGACTGCGGCACCGCTTCGCGCCATGCCGTCGCCGCGGCCAGCGCCTGGTCGCCGGCGCGCGCCTGGAGGGCGACGTCGGTCGCGCGCCGGAACAGCGCATCGTCGCGCGTGCGTCGAGCCGCCTCGAGGATCAGCTGGTAGGCGTTACCGGCCTGGCCCTGCCGCAACTCGATCTCGCCGAGCAGCAGCTGGTAGAAGAGCCGCGCGTCGAGCGGCGAGTTGCGAACCGGTGCCGACGCCGCTGCCGATGGGGCCGGAGCCTGGGCAAGACAGGCCGGCCCGAAGCCGGCTGCCGCCAGCGCGAGCAGGAGCGGCGCCACCCGTTGCAGGTTGGAAGGGAAGCGAAACGCCGGCATCGAAGGTACCTCGGGGGAAGGAATTCTAGTGTGACGCCCCTCGTCGAACCGCGGTGGCGCCCGGTGAAGACCGCTCGGGCAGGTTTGATGCGATCTGGCTCGTGATAATTCCACGCTCCCGCACGGATGCCGCGTCGACCTGGCCCGGCAACGTCGCGGCGGCCCCGCCCTCATGCCCGAACTGCCTGAAGTCGAAGTCACTCGCCTGGGCTTTTCCGAGCGCATCCGGGGCGCCCGGATCACCGGCGTGCGGCTCGGCAAGCCGCTGCGCTGGGGTCTCGGCTGCGAGCTGGAGAGCCTGGTCGCGCAGACGGTCGGCGAGGTGACCCGGCGCGGCAAGTACCTCTGGCTGGCGCTGGACCGGGGCGGCTTGCTGATGCACCTCGGCATGTCGGGCTCGCTCGCCTTCGGGCCGGCCGCCGAATCGCCGGGGCCGCACGATCACTTCGACCTCGTCACCGCCCGCGGCACGCTGCGTCTCACCGACCCGCGGCGGTTCGGCGCCGTGGTGTGGTCACCGTCGGCAGATACCGGCGCGGCCGCCCAGCTGCTCGGCCGCCTCGGCATCGAGCCGTTCGACAGCGGCTTCGACGGCGCTCACCTTCACGCGGCGCTGCGCCGCCGCCGGGTGGCCGTGAAGACGGCCCTGCTCGGCGGCGAGATCGTCGTCGGCGCAGGCAACATCTACGCCTGCGAGGCGCTGTTCGAGGCCGCGATCGACCCGCGCACGCGCAGCGACCGCATCAGCCGGCCACGGGCCGAGCGGCTCGCCCTGGCGGTCCGCTCGACGCTCGCCCGCGCTGTCGAGCTTGGAGGCTCCACGCTGCGCAACTTCCGCGACCCGCACGGCGCCGCGGGCGCCTTCCAGTCGCAGGCCGGCGTCTACGGCAGGGCAGGCGAGGCCTGCGTGCGCTGCGGCGCGAAAGTCAGGCGCATCGTCCAGGCCGGGCGAGCCACGTTCTTCTGCCCCGGCTGCCAGAAGCGATGAAGGTGTGCGCCCACGCCACGCCTGTGTGCGAAACGGCGCGCGGATGTGGCCGCGGAAGCTTTTCGACACCACTTCACGACCGGGGCCTGCGATACCATGATTCGAACGCCGCCCCGCTCGATGACACCTTCGTTCGCCACCAGCCTCGACGCCCTCGGCGGCTGGCGTGCCGCCCTCGGCGAGCGCCTCGATGATTTGTCGCGATTCCTCGCCGAGCACGACCTGGCCCACGGCGTTGCCGAAGACCAGCTCGCCGCCTTGCGCGAGCGGCTCGGCAACGAGAAGCTGGTCGTCGCCTTCGTCGCCGAGTTCTCACGCGGCAAGTCGGAGCTGATCAACGCCATCTTCTTTGCCGACACCGGCCGCCGCATCCTGCCGGCCACGCCCGGTAGAACGACCATGTGCCCGGTCGAGCTGGGCTGGCGCGGCGATGAGCCCGCCTCGCTCCTGCTCCTGCCGATCGAGACGCGGCTCGAGGGGCTCTCGCTCGGCGAGATGCGGACGCAGCCTCGCGCCTGGCGGCGCCTCGCGCTCGACGTCAAAGATGCCGACCAGCTCGCCCAGTCGCTGCTCGAGGTCACGCGCACCGAGTGGGTGACCCAGGACCGCGCCCGCGACCTCGGCTTCTGGGACGACGCCGCTCCGGAAGACAACCCGCCCCGCGACGAGTCCGGCCGGGTCGAAGTGCCGGCCTGGCGCCACGCCCTCATCAACTACCCGCATCCGCTTCTCAAGCAGGGCCTCGTCGTCCTCGACACCCCGGGGCTGAACGCGATCGGCGCCGAGCCGGAGCTAACCCTGAGCCTGCTGCCGACGGCGCACGCGACGGTGTTCATCCTCGGCGCCGACAGCGGCGTGACGAAGTCGGACATGGCGATCTGGCGCGACCACCTCGGGGCCCACGCACCGACGCGCTTCGTCGTCCTCAACAAGATCGACGCGCTCGCCGACCCGCTCGCCACGCAGGAGGAGGTGGAGGCGCAGATCGACCTGCAGCAACGCGACACCGCCCGCACGCTGGGCCTGGCGGTCGACCGCGTCTATCCGTTGTCGGCGCGGCAGGCGCTCGCCGCGCGCGTCGCCGGCGACGCTGCCGGGCTGATCGAGAGCCGCCTGCCTGCCCTCGAGGCGGCGCTCGGCGCGCAGCTGCTGCCGCAGCGTCGCCACGTGCTCGAGCAGGTGGTGGAGGAAGGCGCGCAGCAGATCGAGAGCTACGTCAACCGCTGCCTCGGCGACGCCCGTCGCCAGCTGGCGGAGCAGACGATGGAGCTGCGCGGGCTGCGCGGCAAGAACAACACCAAGGTCCGCCTCATGCTGAAGCGGGTCGATGCGGAGACGGCGGAGTTCGAGCAATGCACGACGCTGCTGCAGGCGATGCGCTCGGTGCACGCCCGCATGCTCAAGGAGATGCTGGTCGAGCTGTCGTCCGACCGCTTGCGCGACGAGGTCGGCGTCATGCAGGCATCGATGGGCGCGTCGATCCTTAACCTGGGTGCCAAGAAGGCGTTCCTCGCGCTCTGCGACCGGCTCCGGGCGCTGCTCGCGTCGGCGCAGCGCCGCAATGGCGAGATCCGCGAGATGCTCGGCGCTTCGTTCACGCGGCTCAACGCCGAGTTCGGGTTCAGCCTGTCGCTCGGCAAGCCGCTCGACTTCGACCGTTTCACGAGCGAGCTGCAGCTGATCGAGAGCAACTACGTCCAGTACCTCGGGCTGACGCTGGCGCTGCGCCTGGCCCAGCCGAAGTTCATGGAGCAGTTCCGGCGCATGCTGGTGTCCAAGCTGCGCGTGGTCTTCGAGAACGCGAGCAGCGAGCTCGAGCTCTGGAACAAGGCCGTCTCGGCGCAGGTCGACGCGCAGCTGCGCGAGCGACGCAAGGGCTTCAAGCGCCGCCGCGAGACCCTCGAGAAGATCCAGACCGCGGCCGGCGAGCTCGAGGCGCGCATCGCCGAGATCGAGGTGCAGGACGAGCGCCTGCAGCAGTTCCACGTGCGCGTCGCCGAGCTCGCCGAGGCTCTGCGCGAGCATGCGTTCGCAGCGCCCATGGCCACCGATGCATCGATGGTCCGGGTCGACCTGCCCCTCTTCGAGGACGCCGTTCCGGTCGAAGCGGAGATGCAGCGTCGGGCTTGAAGCCGCGGTGCGGGTCCGTTCGCCGTCGAGTCGCAGGTCGCGACTGCCTGCGGACTTCGCAGCGCGCGTCGTCGCCTGGCAGGCGGTGCACGGCCGGCATTCGCTTCCCTGGCAGGGCACGCGCGACCCGTACCGCGTCTGGCTCTCCGAGATCATGCTGCAGCAGACCCAGGTGGCGACGGTGCTCGGCTACTACGACCGCTTCCTGGCCCGCTTTCCGGACGTGGCGGCCCTCGCCGCCGCGCCACAGGCCGACGTGCTCGCCGCCTGGAGCGGGCTCGGCTACTACGGGCGCGCCCGCAACCTGCATCGCTGCGCTCAGGTCGTGGCAAGCGAGCATGGCGGCGAGTTCCCGCCCGGCAGCGCCGCCCTGGCTGCGCTGCCGGGCATCGGCCGGTCGACCGCCGCGGCCATTGCCGCCTTCTGCTTCGGCGAGCGCGTGGCCATCCTCGACGGCAACGTCAAGCGCGTCCTCGCCCGCGTGCTCGCGTTCGAGGCCGACCTGGCAGAGGCTAAATCGGAGCGCGATTTGTGGGACGCGGCCACGGCGCTGCTTCCGGAGCGCGAGGTCGACCGCTACACGCAAGGCCTGATGGATCTCGGCGCCACGGTCTGCCTGGCCCGGGCGCCGCTGTGCCTTGTCTGCCCGGCGCGCGAGGTGTGCGCGGCGGCCGCGACGGCCACGCAGGAGCGGTTTCCGGTGAAGTCGAAGCGGCTCGTTCGCAAGCAGCGCGACACGGTCTGGCTCGAGCTGCGCAGGCGCGACCGCGTGTGGCTGCTGCAGCGACCGCAGGAGGGAGTCTGGGCCGGCCTGTGGAGCCTGCCCGAATTCGATTCGATGCAAGCCCTGGCCGATGCGGCTGGCGCGTGGCCCGGCCGGCCGGAGCCGCTGCCGCCTTTCACCCACGTGCTGACGCACCTCGACTGGACCCTGCGGCCGGTGCGCTGGGCCCTCCCGGCAAGGACGTCCTCGGCCCGCGTCGATTCGATCGTGGCGGCCTGGCCGGAAGGGCGCTGGTTCTCGGCCGACGAAGCGCTGGCGCTGGGTCTGCCCGCGCCGCTGCGCAAACGCCTGGCCGCCGCCGCTTGATCCTCAGTGCGCGGGGGAGCCGCTGTTCAGGAAAGCGTCGACGACGTCGAGGCGCTCGACGGGACCTGCGAAGGCCATGAGGTGCACCTTGGCCTCCAGCGGCATCGGCAGGATCTCGCACCAGCGGTCGGCGACCCAGCCGGCGCTGTCGAAGCGGTGCGGCTTCAGGAACGGATCGGCACCTTGCCCGGCGAGCGTCGCGATCGCCTGGACCAGCCCCTGCACCACGCCATCGAGCGCCGGGCCGGGGGCGACCGTCTCGTCGTCCGCGAGCTCGCTCGCCCGCCCGACCCAGAGGCCCTCGGCCCGCTGCTGGGAGGACTCGAGGACGAAGCGCCTCGTTCCCCGCGCCCGCACATGCAGGATGCCGGCCTGGGCACTGTCGACCTCCATCAGCTCGGCCAGCGTGCCCGCCGCATGCAGCGCCACGGGTTCGGCGGACACCTGCGATTCGCCGCCGCTTTTCAGGGCGACCACCCCGAACGGCCGCTGCTCGCGCATGCACCGGGACATCAGGTCGAGGTAACGGGCCTCGAAGATCTTCAGCTCGAGCAACCCCGCCGGGAACAGCACGGTGCGCAGCGGGAAGAGCGGCAGCTCCTCGTGCAAGACGAGGTTCATGACGTCAGGTCGAGCTCGCGATGGCGGATCACGGTGGCCGTGATCGCCGCGAAACGGCTGGCCATCACCTCGGCCAGCCACACGGACCGGTGCTGCCCGCCGGTGCAGCCGATCGCCACCGTGAGGTAGGCGCGCTGGTCGGCTTCGAAGGCGGGCAGCCAGCGGCGCAGGAAGGCCTCGATCTGGTTCAGCATCTCCATGGCCTCGGGCTGCGCCGTCAGGTAGGCGGCAACGCTCGGGTCGCGACCCGTGAGCGGCCGCAGCTCGCGGACGTAGTGCGGATTGGGCAGGACCCGCACGTCGAACACGTAGTCGGCGTCGAGCGGAACGCCGTTGCGGAAGGCGAAGCTTTCGAACACCAGGGTGAGACGGCTGTTCGCAGCACCCACCAGGTCGCGCATCCACGACCGCAGCTGGGTCGGCCGGAGCAGGCTGGTGTCGATCACCGTCGAGACCTCGCGCAGCTCGGCCAGCAGCTCGCGCTCGAACTCGATCGCATCGACGAGCGCGCCGCGATCGGCGAGCGGATGGGCTCGGCGCGTCTCGGAAAAGCGCCGCACCAGGGCCGGCGTCGTCGCATCGAGGAAGACGGCCTGGATCGAAAGGCCTTCGGTCCTCAGCTGGTTCAGCATCGGCAGGAGATGCGGCAGCGAGCCGGCACTGCGCACGTCGACCGCCACCGCGATGCGGCGGTCCTGGCGTTCCTGCTCGAGGCGGATGAATTCGGGCAGCAACTCGGGCGGCAGGTTGTCGACGCAGAAGAAGCCCGCGTCCTCGAGCGCATGCAGAGCGACCGACTTGCCTGAGCCGGAGATGCCGGTCACGAGAACGATCTCGGGACCACTCACTTCGTGACCCTTCGCGCAGGGGGGCGCGCGGGCGCCGGCCGGTCGGCGGCGCCGGATGCGAGCATCTCCTGAGCGTGGGCGAGGCTCGTCGAGGAGAGCTTCTCGCCGCCGAGCATGCGCGCGACCTCGGCGACGCGGGCCTCGCCCGCGACGGCGGTCACCGTGCTGCGGACGTGATCGCTGCCGGCGAGCTTGGCGACCACGAAGTGACGGTCGGCGCAGGCGGCGACCTGCGGCAGGTGCGTCACCGCAAGCACCTGCCGGTCGCGGCCGAGCTGCTTCATCAGGCGGCCGACGGTCTCCGCGACGGCACCCCCGATGCCGGCGTCGACCTCGTCGAAGATGAGCGTCGACGGGGTCTCCTCGCGCGCATCGAGCTCGCTCGTCACGACCGCCACCGAAAGTGCGATCCGGGACAGCTCGCCGCCCGAGGCGACCTTGCCGAGCGGGCGGGGCGTGCTCCCGGCGTGGCCGGCGACGAGGAACTCCGCGGCCTCGAGACCGAAAGACTGCGGCCCGTCGGTGGCGGAGAGCGAGATCTCGAAGCGACCGCCCTGCATGCCTAGCTGCTGCATGGACCGCGTCACCGCGGCCGCCAGCTTCGGCGCGGCGGCCTTTCGCGCGGCAGAGACGCGCCGGGCTTCGGCGTCATAGGCAATGCCGGCGGCATCGCTCGCGCGTTGCAGCGCCTCGAGATCGGCGGCCGCGTCGAGCGCCTTCAGCTCGGCCTTCCATTGCGCGAGCAAGGCCGACAGTTCCGCCGGCGGGCGACGATGCCGGCGGGCCAGCCCGACCCAGGCCGAGAGCCGCTCGTCGAGCGCCCGCAGGCGCTCCGGATCGAGCTCCGTTCGTGCCAGGTAGCTTCCGAGCGTGTGCGCCGCGTCCTGCAGCTGCGCCTGGGCGCCGCGCAGCGACTCGATCGGCCCTTCGAGCCGCGGGTCGAACTCGGCGACGTTCTCGAGCGCGTCGATGGCGCGGCCCGCGAGCGTGTCGGCGTTCGCGTCGGCCTCGGCCACCGCATCGAGCGCCGTGCGCGCCGCGTCGAGCAGCGACTGCGCGTGGGCCAGGCGGGTGTGCTCGGCATCGAGCTCGCCCCACTCGTCGGAGCCGGGCGCCAGGCGGTCGACCTCGCCGATCTGCCAGGCAAGGCGCTCCCGCTCGCGCTCGAGGCTGCCTTGCTGGTCCCGCGCTGCGGCCAGTGCCTGGGCGGCCTCGCGCAAGGCCGCCCAGTGCGTGGCCAGAGGTCCGGTGTCGAGGCGCGCGTAGGCGTCTAGGATGGTGCGCACCGAGGCCGGTCGCGTCAGGCTTTGCCATGCGTGCTGGCCGTGGATGTCGAGGAGGCGCTCGCCCGCCTCGCGCAGCTGCGCGACGGTGGCGCTGCCGCCGTTGATCCAGGCCCGGCTCTTCCCCTGCGCGTCGATGCTGCGCCGGACGAGGAGGCGCCCCGCGTCACCGGTGTCGGGCTCGAAGCCGGCCTCCGCCAGCCAGGCGGCGAAGCCGGGCGGGGTGTCGAATTCGGCGCCGATCTCCGCCCGCGCCGTGCCCTCGCGGACGACGCCGGCATCGCCGCGCCCGCCGAGGGCCAGCTGAAGCGCGTCGACGAGGATCGACTTGCCCGCGCCGGTCTCGCCCGTGAGCACGGTCAGGCCGGAGCCGAACTCGATTTCGAGCTGGTCGACGATGACGAAGTCGCGGAGGGCCAGGCGCTGCAGCATGGGGTAGCGCTCAAGCCGTGCCGGCGGCCCAGTGCAGCTTGCCGCGCAGCGTCGCGTAGTAGCTCCAGCCGCGTGGATGGAGGAAGCGCACGCGATGCGGCGACCGCCGCACGCTGATGCGGTCGCCGTGCACCAGGCTGGTCAGCGACTGCATGTCGAAGTTCACGCTGGCGTCGCGCCCGGCGACGATCTCGATGCAGATTTCGCCGGCATCCGGCACCACGATCGGCCGGTTCGACAGGTCGTGCGGTGCGATGGGCACCAGCACCCAGCCGGCGATGCCCGGGTGCAGGATCGGCCCGCCTGCCGAGAGCGCGTAGGCGGTGGAGCCCGTCGGCGAACCGACGATGAGGCCGTCGGCGCGCAGGTTGGCGACGAAGTCGCCGTCGATGGCGATGCGCAGCTCGACCATCCCGGCCGTGGCACCGCGGCTGACGATGACGTCGTTCAGTGCGAAGCTTTCGAATATCGTTGCGCCGTCGCGCCGGACGCCGCCTTCGAGCATCGCGCGTTGCTCTTCCTCGTACTCGCCGGCGAGGATCGGCGGCAGGGCCTGCTCGAACTCGTCGAGGGCGATGTCGGTGATGAAGCCGAGGCGCCCCTGGTTGATGCCGACGAGGGGGGTGCCGTGCCTGGCCAGCTGGCGGGCGATGCCGAGCATGGTGCCGTCGCCGCCGAGAACGACCGCGATGTCGCAGTTCTCGCCGAGGCTTTTCGCGTCCAGGCGCGGGTGAGCGACGATGCCGGTGTTGACGGCCGTCTCTTCCTCGATCGAGACGGCGAGCCCCTGGCCGACGAGGAAGGCTGCAACCCTTTCCAGTTCTTTCCGAATGCCCCCGGCGTTGAACTTGCCGACGATCGCAGCGTGCCGGAAGCGGGTCGCCATTCGCGGGATTACACCACAGCGACCTCTTTGCACGCAGGCGAAAATCCGTGTCGACTCCCTGCGACGACGATGCTCGACGAGCGCGCCAAGACCCTCCTCAAGACACTGGTTGAACGCTACATCGCAGACGGCCAGCCGGTCGGCTCCCGCACGCTCTCGCGCGCAAGTGGGCTCGAGCTGTCGCCGGCCACGATCCGCAACGTCATGGCCGACCTCGAGGAACTGGGGCTGATCACGAGCCCGCACACGAGTGCGGGGCGGATCCCGACGCCGAAGGGCTACCGCCTCTTCGTCGATGCGATGCTCACGGCGCAGCCCCAGACGCTGTCGGCCGCCTCCGGCGAGCCGCCGATCGAGGCGCAGCTGCAGCCCGACCAGCCGCAGCGCGTGATCGCCAATGCAGCCCAGCTGCTCTCGAGCCTCTCGAGCTTCGTCGGTGTGATCACGGCGCCGAAGAAGGCAAGCGTCGTCCACCACATCGAGTTCATGCGCCTGTCCGAGCGGCGCGTCCTCGTGATCCTCGTCGCGCCCGACGGCGACGTGCAGAACCGCGTCATCTTCACTGCCCAGGACTACACCTCGTCGCAGCTCCTCGAGGCCAGCAACTACCTCACCGCGCATTACAGCGGCCTCACGCTCGACGAAGTGCGGGGGCGCCTGAAGACCGAAGTCGACGTGCTGCGCGGCGAGATCTCGGCGCTGATGCAGGCGGCCGTGCAGGCCGGCAGTGAGGCCATGGCCGAGCGCCATGAGCAGGTGGTCATCGCCGGCGAGCGAAACCTCCTCGCCGTGCAGGACCTGTCGAGCGATCTCGGCAGCCTGCGCAAGCTGTTCGATCTTTTCGAGCACAAGACCCAGCTGATCCGCCTGCTCGAGGTCTCGAGCCGCGCAGAAGGGGTTCGCATCTCCATCGGTGGCGAGAGCATGGTCGTGCCCTACGAGGAGCTCTCCAACGTGTCGGCGCCGTACGAGGTCGACGGCCGGGTCGTCGGCACTCTCGGCGTGATCGGCCCGACGCGCATGGCCTACAACCGCATGATCCAGATCGTCGACATCACCTCGCGGCTGGTGAGCAACGCGCTGAGCACCAAGTAGGCTGCGTTCGCGCCCATGCGAAGATTCCGAGGCGGGCCGTTAGCTCAGTCGGTTAGAGCAGAGGACTCATAATCCTTTGGTCGTTGGTTCGATCCCAACACGGCCTACCAGACCGCCGCCGTCGGCCGCGCCGCCCCCGCGCGGCACCAGTTCCCGGATGGCCTTCGCCAGCACATCGACCGGGCGTTGCAGGGCCATCGCTGCGGCGAGCGACGCGGCCCGCTGGCGTACGCCGGGATCCGCAAGTAGGCGGCCTGCGAGAGCCGCCACGGCAGCCGCGCTGCTGCGCTCCGGACGCAGCCACGTGCCCACGCCCGCCGCCTCCAGGTAGCTGCTGTTGAGGAACTGGTCCAGGTTGCCCGGCAGGGCCAGGACCGGAACCCCATGCATCAGTGCCTGGTGGCTGGTCGGGCTGCCGCCGTTGCAGACGACGAGCCGACTGTGCGCCGCGACCGTGTTGCCGGGCAGGTAATCGGCGACGCGGACGTTGCTCGGCATCGAGGTCGGCACCGGACCGCCGGCCGTCGCGACCACCACCGGCAGGCCGAGGCCGCTCAGGCCGGCGACGACCTGCGGCAGCCGATCCGCGCTGCCCGAGCTGCCCAAGGTGACGTACACGACTCCTTTCGAGACATCGAGATCGCGCCACCACGTCGGCAAGGGAAGACTGGGCGACCAGGCCACGGCGCCGAGGTGACGGTGCGTCGACGGCGCATCGTGCAAGGGTACGAGCTGCGGCGGATCCGCATAGAGCGTCACGTCGCCGTCCGTGTAGTGGCGAAGCAGGTTCCCGCCCAGGCTCGCGATCCCGTGCGAACGCCGGCTCGATTCCATACCCTTAGCGTGAAGCCTGAACGCGAGCGGGCGAACGGTCCGGAAGACGACATCGCCGATCGACGCGGTAACGAATCGGGTCCATGGCAGGGCGGGGACATGCCACCGCGGACGTGCGTACGGGCTCCAGTAGGCGTTGCTGACACTGATGTAGGGAACGCCGGCGAGGCGCGCGCTGATCGAGAGCGAAAGCCGGAAGTCGCCGACCACGACGGCTGGCGCGACCCTGCGAAGCAGCGCCAGGTCGTCCTCCACGTAGGCATCGAAGGTAGCGCGATCGTAGAGCGGGGATCCCTCGGCGAGTGCACCGAGGAATCGCTCGCTCGTGATCGACGTGATGCGCTCCGTCTGCCATTCGTCCGTGGGGCAGACGCGCTCGAACCGTGCCGCCGCGGCGATCACCGGCGTCCAGCCGAGACCGGCGATGCCGCGCGCGAGCGTCACCGGCCGCGCGAGGTGCGCCAGGGTGACCGCTTCCGAGACGAAGAGAACGCGACCCGAGGCGCCGGATGGCGGATCGGGTCGCGGCGGATCCCTCAGCTGCGCAGCTGGCACGAGGGCGTGTGCTTCGCCGGCTGCACCCCGGTCAATGCGCGCGCAGGCGCCGGATGATCTCGTCGGCCTCGTTGCGCGCGAAGAAGAACGGATAGAACGACCGCTCCTTCGCCTGCGCACGCAGGCCGCCGAGCCGCGCAATCTCGCCGGCGCAGTGGCCGAGGTCGAGGCGCATCAGGACCGCGGGCGCGTTCACTTCCGGATCGAGGCGCTCGTCGGCGGCCCGGGTGAAGCCGAGCATCCTCTCGTAGAAGCGCACGTGCCTCGGATTGACCTCGATCAGGACATCGGTGCAGGCATGCAGCTCGATGACGTAGATGCAGGCTACGTGGAAGATCGCGCCGAGCACGGTGTGCGACCGCACGGAGTCGTCGACGGCGAGCTTCGTGAACTCGCACAGCTTGCGACCCTGCGCCCGCAGGGCATTCACTTGCTCGGGATAGAGCCGACCGACGTAGAGGCCCTCGTCGGCGTCGACGCTCGCGGTTAGGGTCGCGATCGTCGTCTCGTCCGTGCAGGCAGACAGGGTGACGCGGTCCGCGCCCCCGTGCTGCTGCAGGGGCGGCACCGAGTATCCCCGCCAGGCATACCGCCGCTGCAGGAGCGAGCTCGCTCGTCCTCGCCGAAGCGGATCGCTCACGACCGCAATGTGAAATTCGTTGTTGAATTCGTCTGCCGTCCCGGCGACGTGCTGAGGTTCGAGGCTGTACTGGGAATCGAAGGAGTCTGGGGAGGAATCCGAGGGCATCCTGCCTCGGGCAAACAAGTGAGTGCGGGCCGGGGCCGCCGCGTTCGTCTCTGACACTAATTGTTCCTGTGATCTGCCAAAAACCGGCAGTAGTCGTAACAATGGGTTTCGGGGCGCCGAGCTTAGGCTGGGTCGCTTGCCGCCTCCCGCGAGGTAGCTCTGTGTTGCAGCGCCCGGGCTCCGGTTGCATTTCGAAACATCAGTCCCGGGATCGCATGGGGGCATCGCATGATCCAAGCCAGGTCTGTGCGGACGCGGCCTCACCCTTCGCCACCTGCCTTTCCCTTTCCCCCTTGACCACCTGCCCGTCGCCGGGCCATCGCACTTCATGTTTTCCTATCCCGAGGCATTTTGCCGAAACGTCGGTTGGGTGACGGAGGCCGAGCAGCAGGCACTCCGCGGCAAGCGCATCGCCATCGCGGGGCTGGGTGGCGTCGGCGGGGCCCACCTTCTGACCCTGACCCGTCTGGGCGTGGGCAATTTCAACCTGGCGGATTTCGACCGGTTCGAGCTGCACAACTTCAATCGCCAGGTAGGCGCCACGCTGCACTCGATCGGACGAGCCAAGGTCGAGGTGATGGCCGAGATGGCCTCGGCGATCAATCCTGAGCTCGATATCCGCAGCTTCGCCGACGGTGTCAACGCCGGCAATGTCGACCGCTTCCTCGATGGAGTCGACCTCTACGTCGACGGTCTGGACTTTTTCGTCTTCGACGAGCGCCAGCGGATCTTCGCGCTGTGCGCGGAGCGCGGCATTCCGGCCATCACGGCCGCCCCGCTCGGCATGGGCGCCGCGCTCCTGGTCTTTCTGCCAGACCGCATGAGCTTCGACCAGTATTTTCGGATGGGCAGCGGCTCCGCCGGCGAGAAGGCGGCTCGCTTCCTGGTCGGACTGTCGCCGTCGATGCTGCAGATGGGCTACCTCGTCGATCCGAGCCGCCTCGACCTCGCTGCGCGTACCGGCCCGTCCACCCCGATGGCCTGCGACCTGTGCGCGGGAATCGCCGCCACCGAAGCGCTCAAGGTGCTGCTCGGGCGGGGCCGCATTTTCGCCGCGCCCTGGGGCGTTCATTTCGACGCCTACAAGAACCGGCTGCGGAGAACGTGGCGGCCGGGTGGCAATTCGCACCCGCTGCAGCGGGTGCTGATCGCGCTGACCCGGCGTCGCTTCGCCGCAGTACGGGAGAGTGAGCCCTCACAATGAGACACGAATTGTCCACATCGGGAGAGGAGCAGGTCTCGACGTTGCGCGGCACCGCCTGGGAAATCCTCGATCTCGCCCGCTGGGCCCCGAGCGGCGACAACACCCAGCCTTGGCGGTTCGAGGTCCGCTCGGACGACCACGTGGTCGTGCACGCCTTCGACACCCGCCGGCACTGCGTCTACGACATCGACGGCCGGGCGAGCCAAGTCTCCGTCGGCGCGCTGCTCGAGACGCTGCGCATTGCCGCAACGGTCCATGGGCGCGCCGCCGAGGTGGTGCGACGGCGCGAATGCGACGACGAGGTCCCCGTGTTCGATGTGCGGCTGGTCGCCACCCCGGGCATCGCACCCGACCCCCTGCACACGTCGATCCGCCGGCGCAGCGTACAGCGGCGGCCGCTCGAGACGCGCCGGCTCAATCCCGCCGAGAAGAACGCTCTCGCGCGGGCAGTGGGCCCGGGGCACTCGGTGCTGTGGTTCGAGGGCTTGCGGCAGCGCTGGCGCATGGCGTGGCTGGCCGCGCGCAGCGCCAAGATCCGGCTGACGATTCCCGAGGCCTACGCGGTGCACCGCGACGTCATCGCCTGGGACCGCCGGTTCAGCGACGACCGGATTCCCGACCAGGCGCTCGGCGCGAGCCCCATGTCGGTCCGTTCGATGCGCTGGGCCATGGCCAGCTGGAAGCGCGTGCGGTTCATGAACCGGTACGCGGCGGGCACCTGGACGCCTCGCCTCGAGCTCGACCTGCTCCCCGGGCTTCGCTGTGCGGCGCACTTCGC
>NZ_JANODC010000447.1:0-11145 GCF_031412495.1 Rhizobacter sp.
GTCGTCTCCTTCGTCGTCGCGGCGCCGGGAGGGGAGGGCGCGGCGGCGGCGCGCCGGCGCGCCTTCGAGGTGATCGACGCGACCCGCGTCTGCTCGATCACCGCCAACCTCGGCGACACCAAAACGACGATCACGCACCCCGCGAGCACCTCGCACGGGCGGCTGACCGAGGCGCAGCGCCAGGCCGCCGGGATCTCCCAGGGAATGATCCGCATCGCCATGGGCCTGGACGACGTCGCCGACATCCAGGCCGACCTCGCGCGCGGGCTGGTCGCATCGTGAGCGGTCCGCACGCCGCCCCGGCGCTGCCGCCCGGGCAGCGCGTCCGGACCCGGATCGCGCCGTCGCCGACCGGGTTCCTGCATCTCGGCACGGCACGCACGGCGCTGTTCTCGTGGGCGTTCGCGCGCCACCACGGCGGCGACTTCGTCCTGCGCATCGAGGACACCGACGTCGCCCGCTCGACGCAGGCGTCCGTGGAGCAGATCCTCGCAGCGATGCACTGGCTCGGCCTCGGCTACGACGACGGGCCGGTCTACCAGATGCAGCGGCTCGAGCGCTACCGCGAGGTCGCGGCGGCGTTGCTCGATTCCGGCCGCGCCTACCGCTGCTACGCCAGCCCGGCCGAGCTAGAGGCCATGCGCGACGCGCAGCGCGCGCGCGGCGAGAAGACGCTCTACGACGGCCGGTGGCGACCCGGGCCCGGCAAGACGCTCCCGCCGGTGCCCGAAGGCGTGACGCCGGTGATCCGCTTCCGCAACCCGCCGGACGGCGTCGTCACCTGGGACGACCTCGTCAAGGGGCAGATCAGCATCTCCAACCAGGAGATCGACGACCTCGTCATCGTCCGCGCCGACGGCGTGCCGACCTACAACTTCGCCGTCGTCGTCGACGACTGGGACATGCGCATCAGCCACGTCTTCCGCGGCGACGAGCACGTCAACAACACGCCGTGGCAGATCAACATCTTCCACGCCCTCGGCGCGCCGCTCCCGGTCTTCGCGCACGTGCCGGTGATCCTCGGCAGCGACGGGCAGAAGCTGTCGAAGCGACGCGGTGCGGTCAGCGTCACCGAGTACGAGGAGAAGGGCTACCTGCCCGAGGCCATGCTGAACTACCTGGCGCGCCTCGGCTGGAGCCACGGCGACGAGGAGCTCTTTGGCCGCGAGCAGCTCGTCGAATGGTTCGACGGCAGCCACCTCTCGAAGAGCCCGGCCCAGTGGGACGCGGCCAAGCTCGACTGGGTCAATGCCCACTACCTCAAGGTGCTTCCCGAGGCCGCCTTGCTGGCGCTTGCCCGGTCGCAGCTCGCCCGCCGCGGCGTCGTGGGCCCGGCCGACGATGCCGCCATCCTGCGTGCCAGCGCGGTCTTCCGCGACCGCTGCAGCACCGGCGCCGACCTTGCCGAATGGCTCGCCGTCGTCTTCGCCCCGGTATCGCCGAGCCCGGGCGACGTGGCCGCGCATGTCACCGAGGCCGTCCGTCCGGCCGTCGCGACCCTGCGCGGCAAGCTCGCCGGCGTCGAGTGGACGAAAGCAGCCATCGCCCTCGCCGTCAAGGAGACACTCGCCGGCCACGGCCTCAAGATGCCGCAGCTGGCGCCGGCGGTCCGGGTGCTCGTCTGCGGCCGTGCGCAGACGCCCTCGCTCGACGCCGTCCTCGAGGTCTTCCCGCGCCAGACGGTGCTCGACCGGTTGCAGGCTGCGCCGGCGTCCGGCTCGCTATAATCTCGGGCTTCGCACAGATTTTTCGACGGGGGTATAGCTCAGCTGGGAGAGCGCTTGCATGGCATGCAAGAGGTCAGCGGTTCGATCCCGCTTACCTCCACACGATACGATGGAGCCGCGCCGCCGAAGCCGGCCAGGAGAGAGTTCAGTCCCCTTCGTCTAGAGGCCTAGGACACCACCCTTTCACGGTGATTACAGGGGTTCGAATCCCCTAGGGGACGCCACCTTCAGAGGCTGGCACGAGTTTTCGAAGTACCAGGAGTGGTAGTTCAGTTGGTTAGAATACCGGCCTGTCACGCCGGGGGTCGCGGGTTCGAGCCCCGTCCACTCCGCCAGAAATAGATTCGGCAAGGCCCAAAGAAGTCCGCGAATCAGCAACGACGCCCGGTAAAACCGGGCGTCGTCGTTTCCCCGTGCCGCTTTACTGACGCGTTGGTCCGGAACGCCACGCCGGGCGTCTGCCCGCGGAAGAGGTTTCCTCAGTCATGGGTCGATCCCCCTGAAGTGAATGGTTTGCCTGGCGAGCCCGCGGCGCGCAGCTCGCTCAGGCGCTGGGCCAGGGTGGCCTGCGACAGCTCGCCGATCCGTGTAGCGACGAGCTGCCCGCGCGCGTCGAAGAAGAGCGTCGTGGGCAGCGCGCGGTGGCCGAGCGCCGAGCCGGCCTGCAGTCGCTCGTCGACGAGCACGTTTTGCAGGGCGAGCTTCCGTTGGTCCAGGAACCCTTGGACGACAGCCGGCGTTTCGCCCTGGTTGATGAAAACGAAATTCACGTCAGGGTTCGCGCCCTGGGCCTGCTGGAGCACCGGCATCTCGCGCCGGCAAGGCGGACACCAGGTGGCCCAGAGATTGACCACCGTGGGCTTGCCGACGAATCCGTCGAGTCGCTCGGTGCGACCGTCGAGCGTGCTCAGGCTCAGTGGTGGCAAAGGTACCGCATCGCGCGCCCCCATCGTGAGCGCGAAGCTTCCCAGCGCCCAGATCAAGCCGGTAGTCAGCACGGCGGCGAACATGGGTCTGCGCAACTCAGGGAGCCTGCGCATCCGATAGAAACCAAAGAGGCCGGCTGCGGCAAGGCCCGCGGCAGCGTCCCAGCCGCCGTCGCGGATGTCCAGAATCGAGAGCGGCGCGTCGAAGTACGGCCCGCGCCATTGCAAGACGAAAGCCAGTCGCGCGGCGACCACCCCGACCAGCAGCATGCGGGTCAGGACCGGCTCGGCATCGATGCCCGACTTGCGCGCCAGGCGCGTGGCGATGAACCAGCCGCCGCCGATGGCGGACATCGTCACGAGCAGCCCGTAGGGGAGCGCGAGGGGTCCGATCTGCAGGGTCCGTGTCATGAGCGCCTGGAGGCCGAGAGACGCTGGCATTCCGCCGTAAAGGCCAAAGACCGTGTGTCGGCGCGCGGAATTCCGTCGGGAGTGGAGGCCCATCGGCACCGGGCAAAGCAAGCGTCGCGCATCAGACGCCCAGTGCCACCTTGACCAGCAAGCCAATGGCGACGAACAGGAGGACGATCGCGAATCCGACCTGCACGTGCGTCGCCGACAGCCGGTTCGAGGCGTAGCGCCCCGCCAGCATGCCGCCAGCGATGGCGGCCGTGAACAGAAGAGTCAGCCCGAGTGGAAGGTCCGCACCGTGGAACACCGCAGTGAGCACGCCGCCCATGCCGACGATTGCGATGACCATCAAGGAGGTCGCGACGATGCTGTGCATCGAGAGCTCGGTGAACCGGCGCAGCAACGGGACGATGACGAAACCGCCGCCGACTCCCAGCAGGCCGGTCAGGAAGCCGGTCAGTGCGCCGATGCCGGCAAGAAGCAGGGTGGTGAGTTGCGTCCACACGAAGCGCCCGGTCTGCACGTCGATTCGCCCGAAGGTCGATGGCGAGTGCGCTTCTGCAGGCATTCCCTTGGAGGCCTGCGCCAGCAGCCGAACGGCCGCCAGCAGCATGACCGCCGCAAAGAGCGTTAGGAGCACCCGTTGAGACATTGCATGCGCTGCGCGTATCCCCAGGGCCGTGACTGGAATCCCGGTGGCCGCCATCAACGCGGCGGCGCGATAGCGAACCAACTTGCGACGAAACCCCTCCATTGCGCCGATGCTGGCACCTCCTGCCACGGCGATCAGCGCCACCGGCGCCGCCTGTTGCATCGTCCAGCCCAGCCCGACAACCAGGGCGGGCACCGCGAGGATGCCGCCGCCGGCGCCGGTCAGGCCCAGGACCGTGCCCACGAGCGTGCCGAGCACGAGAGAAAGGAGCATGAAGCGGACCTCGACTCAGCTCTTCGCGAACAGCGAGCCGAGGAACCGGTCGTGCAGCCACATGCCGATCAGCATCGCGACGACGAACCACGCCGCGGGCACGAAACCGGCACCGAGCGCGGTCATCGCCGGCCCTGGACAAAGTCCGCCCAGGCCCCAGCCGATGCCGAAGAGGGCGCCGCCTGCAAGCAGCCGGGCGTCGACGATTCGGCTCTTGGGCAGCTCGATCGCCTCTCCTGACCACGCGAGTTGGCGACGGCCTGCGATCGCGAAGCCGGCAATGCCGACGAGGATGGCGCCGCCCATGACGAATGCCAGGCTCGGATCCCAGCGACCGAACAGGTCGAGGAAGCCCTGGACTTTGGTGGGATCGGTCATGCCGCCGGCAATCAGCCCCACACCGAACAACAGGCCGCTGATCACGGAAATGAAGATCTTCATGGAGCCTCCTGTCAAAGCAGGTGCTTGACGACGTAGACCGCGATCACGCCAGCGGCCATGAAGGTCACGACGTTTGCCAGCGAGCGCGGCGAGAACCGGCTGAGTCCACAGACGCCATGGCCGCTCGTGCATCCGTTGCCCATG
Organism: Rhizobacter sp.; assembly: GCF_031412495.1. Taxonomy (GTDB): domain Bacteria; phylum Pseudomonadota; class Gammaproteobacteria; order Burkholderiales; family Burkholderiaceae_C; genus Schlegelella_A. Next base: position 4,575 of record NZ_JANODC010000447.1, read on the forward strand.
CGGACACCGACGCCCACCAGCAGCCCCGCAACGACCAGCGTGCCCGTGCCGGCGACGGAGGTCATCGCCGGGAGTGGCCGGAAGAGAACCCAGAGTCCCGGCGCTGCAACCATGCCGATCAGGAACCAGAGGCGTGCCGCCTGTCCTCGCAAGGATCCGCGCATCAGCCCCTGCAACGCCGTGCCGACGATGCCGGCGATGCCGGCGATGCGGCCGAGTCCAAGGACATAGAGCGTCGCGCTGAGGCCGATGAGGAGACCGCCGATGAGGGAGGCCCAGGGCGTGAAGTGCACGTAATCGATGTTCATCGACGGGATTCCTGTGTTGTGGCTGGACCCCGCCTCGGAGGGGGGCTCTTTACCGGGCGGCAAAAGGCTTCATAGAGCGTGTGCAGCACCGCCAGTGCGGGTGCCGAGGCGATCCTGTAAAAGATGAACTTGCCCTCGCGGCGCGTCTCGACAAGCCCTTCCTCGCGCAAGACGCCCAGCTGCTGAGACAGCGTCGGCTGACGTATGCCGGTCAGTGTTTCCAGTGCCGACACGTTGCATTCGCCCTCGACGAGACTGCAAAGCAGCAGCAGGCGATCCGGATTGGCCAAGGCCTTGAGCAGTGTCGCGGCCTCCGCGGCGGCGCTTGCCAGGTTTGCTGGCGGCACCTCCGCTGCGGAAGCCGGGACCAGTTTGGACAAGAGCGGTTTGTTCATCGGGCGTTCAACCTTGCGGGCTGTTTTCCATCCGCTCGCAGTACTGCCGCATCTGTTCGGGCAGATCCTCCGGGCAGACGCCGCAAAGGCGATTCCCAGGTACGGCGTAGTCGATGAACTTGGGATAGGGCAGGTCGAGCCCAGCCATGATCGCCTTGAACTCGTCGAGGGTACGGCCATGCCCTAGCCGCGGGTTGCGCCGCTTCTCCTGACCGATGGAAGACACCCGCCGGCCCTGGTAGTCGTGCGCCGGGTAGACCAGCACCTCCTCGGGAAGCTTGAACAACTTCTCGGTCACGCTTCGGTACAGGGACTCCGCATCGCCATTTTGGAAGTCAGTCCGGCCGCAGCCGTCGATGAGCAAGGCATCGCCGCTGAACAGGCGATCTTCCGACCGGTAGGCGAAATGACCATCGGTATGGCCCGGTGTGTGGATCGGATCCAGTCGGATGCTGCCGACATGAAAGGGGACGCCTTCCTCCATCCCCACATCGATGCAGGGCAGTCGGTCAACCGCCGGGGCGACGATCTTGCTGCCGACCCGCTCCTTCAAATGCAGCGCGGCCGTGATGTGGTCAGCATGGATGTGGGTGTCGACCGTGTAGGCCAGCTTTAGGCCGAGCGACTGGAGCACCTCGAGGTCGCGGTCGATCGCGTTGACCACGGGGTCGATCAGGACCGCCTCGCCTGTCGTCTCGCAACCGAGCAGATAGGTGTAGGTGTTCGAGATCGGTTCGGACAGTTGGCGGAAGATCATCGGAGTCCTCGTCAAGTGCAGCAGCGCCACGTGGGGTGAAAGGTCAGCGTCGACCCGGCGAGGTTCAGTACTCCCAAGGTCGCGCACTAGCAATCGAGCCGTGGTCGACACGCTTCACTGAGTTATATTACATAAGATGATATATCATAAGGCTCATATGTACTGTCGAGGGGCTTTTGTTCGGTAGTGCAAAGGTTGAAGGCACTTCTCGTTCACTCAGGACTCGCGATGAATTAATCGCCTTGCGGTCCCGCGGGGCCGGCGCCGACGCCGTCACTACGACAGCTTGTGGCCGTGTCCTACAGCGTCGGCCCGCGCCAGTCCTCATCATCGCTCGATGATCTTCCAGAGAATCAAGACGCCCGGAATCGCCCACGTCGCATACCTGATCGGCAACCAGGGAGAGGCGGCGGTGATCGATCCGCGGCGTGACGTTGCCGAATACCTGACGCTGGCGCGCAAGCACAAGGTGACGATCAAGTACGCGATCGAGACCCATCGCCAGGAGGACTTCGTGATGGGCTCGGCCGAGCTGGCCCGCCAGTGCGGTGCCAAGGTCGTCAACGGGCGCGGCAAAGACTTTGGCCACGGTGACATCCGGCTCGACGACGGCGAAGGGTTCCAGATCGCCAAGGGCGTCCGCATCGTCGCGCTGCACACGCCCGGTCACACGCCGGAGAGCATGTGTTACGCGGTCTACCTCGACGACGCGCCCGATCATGCGTGGGGGGTGTTCACCGGCGACACGCTGTTCATCGGCGAGGCCGGTCGGACCGACCTGACCGAGCCATCGCAGACCGCGGAGCATGCCGGGCAACTCTACGATGCGGTGCACACGAAGCTCCTCCCGCTGGGTGACCAGACGATCGTGCTACCAGCGCACGGTTCGGGATCTGTTTGCGGGGGCGAGATCGCCGAGCGCGACGATTCGACGATCGGACTGGAACGTCGCTACAACCCGGTGTTCGTGCGGTCGCGGCGGGCCTTCGTGCAGGCCAAGGTGGATGAACGCATTCCACGCCCGCCCTACTTCCGGCACATGGAGCAGGTGAATTCGAAGGGTGGGATGGGGCCGCTCACCTCGGCCAGCGCCGTGCGGGTGCTGCAACCGAAGGAATTCCAGGCGGAGTCCCGTCGCGGGGTCGTGTTCGATTTGCGCCTGCCGGAAGCCTTTGCCGGAGGTCACGTGCCCGGCTCGTACAGTATCTGGTCCGACGGGCTGCCTGTCTTCGCTGGCTGGGTCGCCGAGCCCGGGTCGCCGATCTTCCTGGTGGTCGATGACGCGGACACGGCGTTGGAGGATGCGGTGAAGGCGCTCGGGCGGGTCGGCCTCGACCATGTCGAAGGCGTGCTCGCAGGCAGTTTCGAAGCTTGGCGCGATCACGGGCTGCCGATGGCCGGCGTCGGCACCGTCGAGCCCGGCCGCATCGACGTTGACAGGCGGGGGGATCTGCGCGTGCTCGACGTGCGCGATGACCGCGAGTTCGAGACCGAGGGGCACATTCCCGGCGCCTCGCACCTGTACGTCGGCTACGTCGAACGGGAGCTCGATCGACTGCGTCCGTCGTTCGATCCCGATGCCGCGCTGGTTGTAACCTGCGCCGTCGGCCACCGCGCGAGCCTGGCGGCCAGCATGCTGCTGCGCCGCGGCGCGCGCGACGTGCGCAACCTGCTCGGCGGCATGGACGCGTGGAAGCGGCTCGAGCGTCGCATGGATGTCGGCTCTTCCGAGCATTCGGTGACGACTCCCAACGTCGAGGGCCCGCGCCGATGAACACGCATCGCCCCCATTTCGCGACTGAGTCCGGCCCGTCGCCCTACCTGATCGGGGCTGCAATCGGGCTGCTCAACATCGGCGCGTTCGCGGCCTTTGGCAAGGGCATCGGCGTCAGTGGCGCTTACGAGAACTCGGCGGCGCTTGCCGCGCGCCGGCTGGCGCCAGATGCCGTGCACCTGAATGACTACGTCGACGCCCGCAAGGAGCCGCCCAAGTTCAACTGGGAGGCGTGGCTCGTGCTCGGCACGATCCTCGGTGGCATGGCGGCTGCGCGAACGGGCCGCCGCAACATGCTGGCAGATGATCGGCCCGGCAGGCAACCGAGCCGTTCGCCGCTCGCCAGCGCGGCCGGAGGTGCCATGCTGATGTTTGGCGCGCGCATGGCCGACGGCTGCACCAGCGGACACGCGCTGTCGGGGACCGCGCAGGGCGCCGCCTCGAGTTGGTTGTTCACGCCTCTGATGTTCGGAGTTGGATCGCTGCTGGCGCGACGCGCGCGCGCCGCCAAGCGCCGGCGCGGGGAGGTCTGATGGCTGAGATGGGCGAGAGCGCGCGCAACGCGCTCGGCATGGCGACCGGCATGGTGTTCGGTGCGCTGCTGCAGCGCGGCGGGCTGGCCGACTCGCGGACGATCGTCGGGCAGTTGACGGGCGACGACGCGCGTGTCGCCAAGACGATGGGCACGGCCGTGGCGGTCGGCGCACTCGGCCATCACTGGCTGCACCGCCGCGGGTTGACGACCGAGGAGCCGAAACCGATGAACCCGGTGGGTCTCGTCGGCGGCGCGGTCCTGTTCGGGGCCGGAATGGCGCTATCGGGCTACTGTCCGGGCACAGCCGCAGCGGCCGTGGGCAGCGGGCGCCGCGAAGGGGCTTGGGCGATGGCCGGCATGTTGGCGGCGGCCACCGCTTTTGTCGCCATCTATCCCCGATTGAAGAAGGCGCTCGAGGCCGGGTCCCTCGGGCGGGTGACCATAGCGGGCGGCACCCGTCCTCGGGCCACGGGACCGCTCGACATTGTGGTTCGCCCCCGCGCTACGCAAGAGGGCAGATTGGCCGAGGACGGGGCAGGGCTGCCGAGGTGACAGTTCGTGGGACTACCGCAGTCACCGCCCCAGGGTCTTCGCTGGGCTTCGGTCCTAGCGCAGCTCCGGGTGTTGGCTGATGATTCCTCGCGTCAGGCGCGGAACCAATTGGCGTACATATAGCTGTAACCCTCGTTCTGCCATTTGGGGATCTCGATGACGGCAGCCGCGACGACGGTGAGCACATCGTAGAACTCGTCGGGCTCGTAGCCTCTTGAACGTGCTGCGTTGCTGCAGATTTGGAGCGAGCGCCGGCGTCTCTCAGTGCCTTGAGCCGTTCATGCATGTCAGGATACGCAGCGCGGTTCAGGCGCGAGAACGCATCCAGCTGGTTGCCATGCGCGACGATCACGATGGGCGAGCCGCTCGACTGTCCGTACTGCTTGATCGCTTGCAGATGGTTCCTCACGTATCGGTGGGCTTTGCGAAACCGAAACGCGGCAAGCCCCCCGCGCCGACGCCCTGGCCGAAACGGGTCGCGGGTTTCCCCGCTAGAGGAATAATTCCGCATAAGCTTATATTAGTGAAAGATGATATCTGGTTCCATGAGCGACACCACTCCCGATCGTGTCTTCGAGGCGACCGCGGCGCTCTTCGCACTGTTGTCGACGCCGACGCGTCTTCGCATCGTGCATGAGCTCTGCGACGGCGAGAAGAACGTGGGCGAGCTGCTGGACAGGGTGGGAACGCGGCAACCCAACATTTCACAGCACCTCGGAATCCTCTACCGCGGCGGGTTGGTCGCCCGGCGCCGCGAGGGATCGCAGATGTACTACAGCATCTCCAGCGAGCGTGTACTGCTGTTGTGCGACGCGCTGTGCGGCGATGAGGAACTTGCAAGAGCACGGTCCCGTCGCGTTGTTGCAGCCGATCGACCACGTTCCTGATGTCGAGTGGAGGGCCTGTGAATCCTGACACCGACAGGCCGGGACGCCTGCTCAAGGCGCCGGAAAGTTTCCTGGACCCGACGGGCATTCGCCGTGTCCTCGCCGAAGGGAAGAAGGGGCGGCGAGATTTCATCCGCAGCGCATTCGCGGCTGCCGGCGCCGCGGCCGCCGCACCGCTGGCCCTGGCGACATCCAACCCGGTGCCGAGCGATGGCGGCGATCCCAACATCCTGGAGCTGCCTGCGCACAGCAAGGGACTGGGCCAGCCTGTGGTCACCGACGGCTACGGCAAGCCTTCCAAGTACGAGGCCAACGTGCAGCGACGGCGCAGTCCCGGCCTCACGCAGACCACCCAAGCATCAGTGTCGTTCGCGCCCTTGCAGTCCCTCTTCGGCATCGTCACGCCGAGCGGTCTTCACTTCGAACGGCACCATCAGGGATGGTGGGACGTCGACCCGAGCAAGCACCGGCTGATGGTCAATGGCTCCGACGAGCGCATCGTCAAGGCTCCCCGGGTGTTCACGATGGACGAGCTCATGCGCCTGCCGTCGGTGTCACGATTTCACTTCATCGAGTGCGGCGCCAACACCGGCATGGAGTGGGGCAACGTCGCCGTGCCGACTTGCCAGTACACGCACGGGATGCTCAGCTGCTCTGAATTCACCGGGGTGCCGCTGCGCACCCTGTTCGAGATGTGCGGTGTCGACTACAAGACCGGCCGCTTCGTGCTGGCCGAAGGTGCGGATGGATCGTCCATGACACGGACCGTGCCGATGGAACTGGTCGAGAACGGCGAGGTCTTCGTCGCATACGGCCAGAACGGCGAGATGTTGCGGCCGGAGAACGGCTATCCCCTGCGCCTGGTGGTGCCCGGCGTTCAGGGTGTGAGCTGGGTGAAGTACCTGCGCCGGGTCGAGGTGGGTGACAAGCCCTACGGCGCCAAGGACGAGACCATTCACTACATCGACCTGATGCCGGGTGGCCAGCATCGCCAGTACACCAGCACGCAGGAATGCAAGAGCGTCGTCACCACGCCGTCGGGCGGCCAGGTTCTGCTGGACAAGGGCTTCTACAGCATCAGCGGGCTCGCATGGTCGGGTCGGGGAAAGATCAAGCGGGTGGACGTCTCGGTCGATGGAGGTCGCAACTGGCGGATGGCTCGCCTCGAGACGCCTGTCCTCTCTAAGTGCCTGACCCGATTCAACTCCGACTGGATCTGGGACGGCAAGCCGGCTCTTGTGCAGAGCCGCGCCACCGACGACACCGGGTACGTTCAGCCCACTTACCGACAACTGCGTGCGGTCCGGGGCACCCGCTCGATCTATCACAACAACTCGGTGCAGACGTGGTTGATCCAGGAGAG
>NZ_JANODC010000448.1:0-17305 GCF_031412495.1 Rhizobacter sp.
GCTGCGCGGGCGCCTGCAAACCCTGGCCGACCAGCTGGCCGCCGAGATCGGCCCCTTCGGTCACCGCGTGTTCACCGACTCGGCGCCGGTGCTCGAGGTCGAGCTCGCCGCGCGCAGCGGTCTGGGCTGGCGCGGCAAGCACACGCTGGCCCTCGACCGGCAGGCCGGCTCGATGTTCTTCCTCGGCGAGATCTATGTCGATCTGGCCCTGCCGCCGACGCCACCGGTCGAGGCCCACTGCGGCAGCTGCAGCGCCTGCATCGACGTCTGCCCGACCGGGGCGATCGTCGGCCCGTACCGGCTCGATGCGCGGCGCTGCATCTCCTACCTGACGATCGAGCTGAAGGAGGCGATTCCCGAGGAGTTCCGCGCCGCGATCGGCAACCGGATCTACGGCTGCGACGACTGCCAGCTCGTCTGTCCGTGGAACAAGTACGCACAGCGCAGCCCGCTCGCCGACTTCGACGCCCGGCCGGGGTTCATCGAGCCGTCTCTGCTCGAGCTCTGGGCCTGGGACGAGGCCGAGTTCCTGCGCCGCACCCAGGGCAGCGCGATCCGCCGCATCGGCTTCGAGCGCTGGCAGCGCAACATCGCCGTGGCGCTCGGCAACGCCCTGCGCGCGGCAGGCGCCGAAGCAACGAGCGCCGCGCTGCGGAGCCGCCGCGAGGTGGCCACGCCGCTGGTCCGCGAGCACATCGACTGGGCCCGGGCCCAGTCGCCGGAACCGGTCGGTGCGGAGCCGTCGATCAGCGCAGTGCCTGCTGCACGCTGAGCCAGAGCGGCACGCCGAGCATGCCGAGCAGCGTCGACACGGTCACCAGGCCGGCGACGAAGACGCCGTCGCCGCCCATGCGCGCGGCCAGCACGTAGGCGCTGGAGGCGGTCGGCAGGGCGGCGAAGAGGACGACGATGCTCGCCTGCTCGGGCGACAGCACGAGCACGGCCACGGCGACCAGCGCCGCTGCGGGCAGGACCGCGTGGCGGATCGCGAGCAGGGCCGCGGCCAGGCCCGGCGACGAGCGGATCGCGCCGAAGGTGAGCCCGGCGCCGACGGCCATGAGGCCCAGGGGCAGGGCGGCCAGGCCGATCCGCTGCAGCGTCGTCGAGACGGCCTCCGGCAGGACCAGGCCGAGGCCATTGGCGGCCAGCCCGGCGGCGGTGCCGAGGATCAGCGGATTGCGGGCGATTTCGCGCAGGTACGAGTGGCCGCCGTGGCGGGCCAGCGGCCAGACCGCGGCGACGTTGCAGAGCGGCACGCTGAGGGCGATCAGCAGCGCCATCCAGGCCAGCCCCTGCGCGCCGAACAGCCGTTCCGAGAGCGCGAGCGCGACGTAGGAGTTGAAGCGGTATGCGATCTGCGCGCCCGAGGCGTGCAGCCGCGCATCCACGCCTGGCCAGCGCCCGAGGGCCAGGGCCAGGACGATGCCGAGCGCGACCACGCCGACGCCGGCCAGGGCCAGGCCGGCCGTCTGCGCCGGCTGCAGCGGCGTGCGCAGGATCGAGTTGAAGAGCAGGACCGGGAACAGCAGGTAGTAGACGAGCCGCTCGACGCCCTCCCACAGCGGCCGGTTCAGCGCGGTGTTCCGGCAGAGCAGCCAGCCGAGCAGGATCAGCAGGAAATCGGGGAGCAGCGCCAGCGAGATCGACATCGGGTCGAGTGTGCCAGCGGGCGCCGCGATGGCGGGCTCCGGCGTGGCCAGGGCGGCCGCCGATGTACCGGGGACCGAGTCCCTGCCCCGGCGCAGGCAGGTTCCTTTCGATAGAGTTCTCCACCGTCGACGAGCACCGTCCGCTCGCCCTGCCTACTCTGGAGACATCGAAGATGCTGAAACGCCGCAACGCCCTCGTCGCGGGGGCCACCGTGCTGCTCGCGGCAGCCCAGGCCCCGGCCTGGGCCCAGGCCTACCCGAGCAAGCCGGTGCGACTCGTCGTCCCGTTCGCTCCGGGCGGCACCACCGACATCATCGCCCGCGTCCTCGCCGAGAAGATCAACGCGCCGCTCGGCCAGACCATGATCGTCGACAACAAGGGCGGCGGTGGCGGATCGATCGGCGCGCTCGAGATCGTGCGCGCCGCGCCCGACGGCTACACCCTCGGCATGGCGACGGTCTCGACCACCGCCGCGAACCCGGCCATCAACCCGAAGATCGCCTACAACCCGATCACCGACTTCACGCCCATCATCAACGTCGCGGCGACGCCGAACATCATCGCCGTGCACCCGAGCTTCCCGGCCCGCGACTACAAGGGCTTCCTCGCCGAGCTGAAGAAGAACCCCGGCAAGTATTCCTACGCGAGCTCGGGCACGGGCGGCATCGGCCACCTGCAGATGGAGCTGTTCAAGAGCCTGTCGGGCACCTTCGTCACCCACATCCCGTACCGCGGCGCCGGGCCCGCCCTCAACGACACGGTGGCCGGCCAGGTGCCGATGATCTTCGACAACATTCCCTCGGCGCTGCCCTTCATCAAGGACGGCCGGCTGATCGCCATCGTCGTCGCCGCGCCGGAGCGACTGGTGGCACTGCCGAACGTGCCGACCTTCAAGGAAGTGGGGCTCGAGCCGGTCAACCGGATGGCGTACTACGGCATCCACGGGCCCAAGGGTCTGCCGCGCGAGATCATCGACAAGGTGCACGGCGCTGTCCGCAAGACGCTCGAAGATCCGACGGTGCGAAAGCGCATCGAGGAGACCGGCTCGTTCGTCATCGGCAACACACCCGAGCAGTTCGCGGCCCAGGTCACGGCCGAGTTCGATGTCTACAAGAAGGTCGTCGCGGCGCAGAAGCTGAAGCTCGAGTAGGCCGCGACGGCGCCGCGCGTTGGCAGTCGACCTTGCCTCCCTGCCGCCGGCGAGCGCCGAGGCGATCGATCGCTTCATCGACGCCCTGTGGATCGAGGAAGGGCTGGCCGCGAACAGCCTGGCCGCGTATCGGCGCGACCTGACCCTGTTCTCGCGCTGGCTGGGCGGCCGCGGCGCGCGACCCTTGCTGTCGACGAGCGAGTCCGACCTGCGCGAGTACGCCATGGCACGCCACGCCGGCAGCGCCGCGACGAGCACGAACCGGCGCCTGACGGTATTCAGGCGCTTCTTCCGCTGGGGCCTGCGCGAGCGCCTCGTCGACGCCGACCCGACCCTGCGGCTCGATGCGGCCCGGCAGCCGCTGCGGGTGCCGAAGACGCTGAGCGAGGCCCAGGTCGAGGCGCTGCTCGGCGCGCCCGACGTGGCCCAGTCGCTCGGCCTGCGCGACCGTGCCATGCTCGAGCTGCTTTACGCCAGCGGCCTGCGCGTCAGCGAGCTGGTCGGCCTGAGGACAGTGAACGTCAGCTTCGTCGAGTGCGCCCTGCGCATCACGGGCAAGGGTGCGAAGGAGCGCCTGGTTCCCTTCGGCGAGGAAGCGCTGGCCTGGCTGCAGCGCTACCTCGCCGAGGCGCGCGCGGCCATCCTGTCCGGGCAATCCAGCGAGGCGCTCTTCGTCACCGCGCGCGGCGGGCCGATGACGAGGCAGATGTTCTGGAAGCTGGTCAAGGCGCACGCCCTGCGCGCCGGCATCGTCGCGCCGCTCTCGCCGCACACGCTGCGCCATGCCTTCGCCACGCACCTGCTCAACCACGGCGCCGACCTGCGCGCGGTGCAGATGCTGCTCGGCCACGCCGACATCTCGACGACGACGATCTACACCCACGTCGCCCGCGAGCGCCTGAAGCAGCTGCACGCCACGCACCACCCGCGCGGCTAGGGTCCGGGCGGGGAGACCCGCAGCCGGGCCGGCGCGCCTGCTTGCAGAATGCGGCGATGCATGCAACCTCCATCGGCATCGTCGGCGTCGGCAACATGGGCGGCGCGATGGCGCTGCGCCTGCTCGAGCGCGGCCACCACGTCCACGTCCGCGACCTCGACGCGGGACGCGAGGCCGCGGCGCAGCAGCACGGTGCCCGGGTCGGCGCCTCGGCCGCGGCGCTGGCCGCGTGCTGCGGGCTGCTCATCGTCGCGGTCGTCGATGCGGCGCAGACGGAGGAGGTGCTGTTCGGGGACGGCGGCGCCGCCGCCGCGATGGGGCCGGGCGGCTGCCTGATGCTGTGCCCGACCCTGGGCCCCGACCGCACGGAGCGGCTGGCGGCGCGACTGGCGGGGCACGGCATCGACTGCATCGACGCGCCGATGTCGGGCGGCCCGGCGCGCGCCCGCGACGGCAGCATGAGCCTGATGGTGGCCTGCGCCGACGCGGTCTTCGATCGACATCGACCGCTCCTCGAAGCGCTGTCGACCCGGCTCTTTCGCGTCGGCGTGCGCCCCGGCGACGGCGCCCGCACCAAGCTCGTCAACAACCTGCTGGCGGCGATCAACCTGGCCGGCATGGCCGAGGCGCTCGCCCTGGCCGAACGCGTGGGCCTCGACCTTCGCCGCACCCTCGCGGTGATCGAGCAGTCGAGCGGGCAGAGCTGGATCGGCAGCGACCGCATGCACCGGGCCCTCGCCGGCGACCACGTGCCGCACGCGCACACGAGCCTCCTCGCCAAGGACGCCCGCCTTGCCCTGGCCATGGCCGCCGAGAAAGGCTTCCTGCCGGCGCTCGGCGCCCAGGCCGAGACGGCCTTCGCGCAGGCGTGTGCGGCCGGCTATGCCGACAGCGACGACGCCAGCCTGCTCGAGATGTCGAGGAGCGCGGCCCGCCGATGAATCGCCTTCGACTGCTGGTTCACCTGCGTCGCAATCCGTCGGCCATCCTCCTGGTCGCGCAGCTCCTCGCGCTGCTGCTGTACCCGTTCTTCGAGGACACCGAGGCCGGACGCATCGCCCTCGGCATCTTCGGCATCCTCGTCCTCATCCTCACCCTGCGGATGGTCCGCCAGACCCCGTTCGTCACCTGGCTGGGCATGGGCATCGCCTTGCCGGCCATCGCTCTGCTGCTGCTGCAGATGCGCTTCACGTGGCCGCAGCTGACCGCCTGGTCGGCGGGACTGGAGTCCTTGTTCTACTTCTACGCCGCGGGGAGCCTCATCGCCTACATGCTCGCGGACCGCCACGCAACGACAGACGAGCTATTCGCTGCCGGAGCGACCTTCACCCTCCTCGCCTGGGCTTTCGCCTATCTGTTCCTGATGATCCAGGCGGTACAGCCGGGCTCGTTCGGAGGCGCCCTGCGCGGCGATTCGCCACGGACCTGGACCGAGCTCATGCATCTGAGCTTCGCGCTCCTGTCCAGCACCGGGATGGGCGACGTCCTGCCGATGAGCGGGCCGGCGCGAGGCGTCGCCGCCATCGAGATGTTCACGGGTGTGATGTATCTCGCCGCCGTCGTCTCGCGGCTCGTCGGCATGAGCTTGCAGGCTTACCCGAATGGCAAGGGCTGACGTGTCGGGGGGCCGCGTGCTGAACCTGCGCCATCGGCGCGACCTCGACGTCGACCCGCGCCGGCATCCGCGCGGCCAGGCGCATCTCAGCGCCGCGAGCGCGCTGGTGCGCGCCGGGCCGCGTTGCTACGTCGTCGCCGACGACGAGCACCACCTCGGCAGCTTCGGCAGCGACGACCGCGAGCCGGTCCGGCTGCTGCGCGTGTTCGCAGGCGACCTGCCCCGGCCGAAGAAGAAGCGCAAGGCGCTGAAGCCCGATCTCGAGACCTTGCTCGGCTTGCCGCCGCGGCCCGCGTGGCCGGGCGGCGCCTTGCTCGGACTCGGCTCGGGCGCGCGGCCGAACCGGAAACGCGGCGTGCTGATGCCGCTCGGGGCCGACGGCATGCCGTCCGGTGCCCCGCAACTCATCGACCTGGCCCCACTCTACCGGCCGCTCGTCGATGCCTTTGTCACCCTCAACATCGAGGGCGGCTTCGTCGACGCCGGGGGATTGCGCCTGCTGCAGCGGGGCAACGATGCGGGCGGCATCAACGCGGCGGTCACGTTCGACGCCGAAGCCTTTCTCGACTGGCTCGCCACGCCGCAGGGCGTGCCGCCTCGGCCGCGCTCGGTCGCTCGCCATTGCCTCGGCGCGATCGCCGGCGTGCCGCTCGGCTTCACCGACGCGGCTCCCTTGCCCGGCGGCGCGTGGGTGTTCAGCGCCGTCGCCGAAGCGACCGACGACAGCGTCGTCGACGGCCCGTGCGCAGGCTCGGTGATCGGCTTCGTCGGTGCCGACGGCGTGCTCGGCCGCATGCACGTGCTCGACGGGTCACCGAAGATCGAGGGCCTCGCCGGCGGCGTGGGCGAGGGCGGCGTGCTGCACCTGATGGCGGTCACCGATGCAGACGACCCCGAGCGGCCATCGCAGCTCCTCTGCGCGGAGGCGCCGCTGACGGCCGCGCTGACCGGCGTTTCGATGAACGGCCGGCAGGCGCGGCCCTGAGCCGACTGGTCGCAGGACCGATCAGGCGATCGCGACCGGGATGCCGGCGATGCGCGACTTCCACGCCGCCGGCCCGGTCTCGTGCACCGAGCTGCCGTTGGCGTCGACCGCCACCGTCACCGGCATGTCGGCAACGGTGAACTCGTAGATCGCCTCCATGCCGAGGTCGGCGAAGGCGACCACCTCCGCGTGGCGGATCGCCTTCGAGACGAGATACGCCGCGCCGCCGACGGCCATGAGGTAGGCGCTGCGGTGCCTGCGGATGGCGTCGATCGCGACGGGGCCGCGCTCGGCCTTGCCGATCATGGCGATGAGCCCGGTCTGGCCCAGCATCATCTCGGTGTACTTGTCCATCCGCGTCGAGGTCGTCGGCCCCGCCGGCCCAACGGCCTCGTCGCGCACCGGGTCGACCGGGCCGACGTAGTAGATGACGCGGTTGGCGAAGGCGACCGGCAGCGGCTCGCCGCGGCCGAGCATGTCGCGAATGCGCTGGTGCGCGGCGTCGCGACCGGTCAGCATCGTCCCGGACAGGAGCAGCGTCTCGCCCGGTTGCCACGACGCCACCTGCTCGCGGGTGAGGGTGTCGAGGTCGACCTTCCTCGACCGGTTGTAGTCGGGTGCCCAGCGCACGTCGGGCCAGAGGTCGAGGCTCGGCGGCTCGAGGTACGCCGGACCGGAGCCGTCGAGCACGAAGTGGGCGTGCCGGGTCGCCGCGCAGTTGGGGATCATCGCCACCGGCTTCGACGCCGCGTGCGTCGGCGCCATCCGGATCTTGACGTCGAGCACGGTCGTCAGGCCGCCGAGGCCCTGGGCGCCGATGCCGAGGGCGTTGACCTTGTCGCACAGCTCGATGCGCATCGCCTCGGTCCGGTCGCGCGGACCGCGCGCCTTCAGCTCGTGCATGTCGATGTCTTCCATGAGGCTTTGCTTGGCGAGCAGGACGGCGCGCTCGGCCGTGCCGCCGATGCCGATTCCGAGCATGCCGGGCGGGCACCAGCCGGCACCCATGGTCGGCACCGTCTTCAGGACCCACTCGACCACGTCGTCGCCCGGATTCATCATCACGAGCTTGCTCTTGTTCTCGCTGCCGCCGCCCTTGGCGGCGACGGTCACGTCGACCTTGTCACCGGCGACCAGCGTCATGTGCACCACGGCCGGCGTGTTGTCGAGCGTGTTCCTGCGCTCGAACTGCGGGTCGGCGACGATGGAGGCGCGCAAGGTGTTGTCGGCGTGCGCGTAGCCCTGGCGCACGCCCTCGTCGACGGCCTCCTGGACGCCGGCCGGGAACCCCTCGAAGCGGACCTCCATGCCGATCTCGAGGAAGACGTTGACGATGCCGGTGTCCTGGCAGATCGGCCGCCGGCCCTCGGCGCACATCTTCGAGTTGGTGAGGATCTGCGCGATCGCGTCCTTCGCCGCCGGTGCCTGCTCGAGCTCGTAGGCGCGGGCCAAGTGGGCGATGTAGTCGGCCGGGTGGTAGTAGCTGATGTACTGCAGCGCGGCAGCGATGCTCTCGACGAAGTCGGCGTGGCGGAGGGTGGTCGGCATCGGAAGTGGCTCCAGGAGGGCGCGCGCGGCGCTCAGAGGAAGTACAGGACCAGGTAGCCCATCATCAGGACGAGCACCCATACCGCCATTGCTCGGATCGACCACGTCCGCGCCAGCCGACTGTCGGAACCCAGGTAGCCGCGGGCGAACCCGCGCGTTGCGAGGCCGGCACTGCGCACGGTGGGGGCAAGCGTCGCGCGAAGGGCGCCGATCGCACGCTCGATGGCCGTCACGAGACCGGGAAACAGCCAGCGCCAGAACCAGTCGACATCCAGGGTGAGCGTCAGCGTTCGCTTGAGATACGGCAGCAGGACGAAGAACGCCAGTCCCGAGAAGAGAAGAAGCTGCAGCTGCGCCAGGACGTGGGGCGCCGTGTAAGGCTCGTACTTCACCTCGTGCGGCAGCAGCCGGTACAAGGGCTCGGCCCACAGCCCCATTGCGATGCACAGGAAGGCAAGCAAGATCATCGCCCAGCACATGCTGCGTGGCGGGTCGCTCGGACGTAGGCCGGAGTCCGACTGGAAGAAGACGAACCAGGGGAACTTGATGCCGGCATGCAGGAAGACGCCGGCCGACGCCGCCGTGAGCAGCAGCCAGACCGCCAGCAGGCCGCCGTCCGCTGCCGACTGCGACACCATCGACTTGGAGATGAATCCCGAGGTGAGCGGAAACGACGAGATGGCGAGCGCGCCGATGATGCCGCAGACCGTCGAGACCGGCATGCTGTGGAAGAGCCCGCCGAGCTCGCTGCACTTGCGCCGGCTCGTCATCAGGAGAACCGAGCCGGCCGACATCAGCAGCAAGGCCTTGTAGATGATGTGCGTGAAGGCATGGGCGGCGGCGCCATTGAGCGCCATCTCCGTGCCGATGCCGATGCCCACGACCATGAAGCCGACCTGGTTCACGATCGAATAGGCGAGGATGCGCCGCATGTCGTTCTCCAGCAGCGCGTAGACGATGCCGTAGAACACCATGAACAGGCCGATCCAGACCAGGAGCTCGGTGCCCGGGAAGCCGCGGATCAGCACGTACACCGCCGTCTTGGTCGTGAACGCCGAGAGGAACACGGTCCCGCTCCACGACGCCTCCGGGTAGGCGTCGGGGAGCCAGGCCGACAGCGGCGGCGCTCCCGCATTGACGAGGAAGCCGATGAGGATCAGCCAGTGGGCCGGCGAGTCCAGCGCCATCCGGGTGAACTCGACGCTGCCGCTCTGGGCGATGTGCCCGGTCACGCCGGCGAACAGGACCATGCCGCCCAGCAGGTGGATCATCAAATAGCGCAGGCTGGCCCGATACGACTCGCGCGTGCCGGCGCTCCAGAGCACCAGGGTCGAGCCCACGGCCATGATTTCCCAGAACACGAACACGGTGACGAGGTCGCCGGCGAAGGTCACGCCGATCGCGGCGCCGGCGTAGACGAAGGCCGCGGGGATCTCGAGCCGGCTCTTCTGGCTCAAGGCGAACATGCCGCCGGCGAAGGCCATCAGCGCGAAGATGGTGGCGAAGAGGCGCGACAGCTTGTCGCCCTGCACGGGCGTCAGGGTGTAGTCGAGGAAACGCGTCTGCCATGCCGGCCCGTCCGGCACCTGCCAGACCAGAGCGAGCGCCAGCAGCGGCAGGCCCAGGACCAGCGCCGTGCGCTGCCAGCCGCGCAGCCAGGGAACGACCAGCGCTCCGGCGACGAGCACCAGGCCCGGATGCACGATCAGGTCACTCATCGTGCCGCTCGTAGTACGTGTCCGGGCGCTTGAGCAGGAGCCCGAGGCCCTTGGCCACGGCGATCATCGCCGCGCAGGCGAGGAAGCCGAACCAGGCGTTGAAGGCGAACAGCGACTCGATCGCGAAATGCGGGTGCAACCGGACGGCGAGCTCGGCCACGACGGTGACGGCCAGCACGGCCAGAAACACGCGCCAGAGCCGCTTCACGTGGCGGGGATCGTCGAGCCAGTGCTTCTTGTCCATGGTCACTCCGGGGCCAGCATCTGCCGGGCGAGCGCCAGCGGCACGTCGGGGAGGAAGAACAGCAGCACGGTCGCCGCGGCCGTCGCTAGCAGCGCCAGCACCATGGGCCAGGGCGCCTCGCCGTGCAGAGCGCCGGCGTCTGCCGGCGCCCGGAAGAATGCGCGATAGACCACGGGCAGGAAGTAGCCGGCGTTCAGCAGCGTGCTGCCGACGATGACGGTCAACGCCAGCCAGTTCAAGCCGGCGAACGCCCCGGACAGCATGTACCACTTGGAGATGAAGCCGGCGGTCGGCGGCAGCCCGATCATCGACAGCGCGCCGATGGCGAAGGCCGCCATGGTCCAGGGCATCCGGCGGCCGATGCCGTCGAGCTGGCTGACCTCGGTTTTGTGCGCGGCGGTGTAGATGGCGCCGGCGGCGAAGAAGAGGGTGATCTTGCCGACCGCATGCGCGGCGATGTGCAGCACCGCGCCGATGATGGACAACGGGGCCAGCAGCGCGGTCGCCAGCACGACGTAGGACAGCTGGCTCACGGTCGAATAGGCGAGCCGGCGCTTCAGGTTGTCCGACTTCAGCGCGACGATCGACGCCGCCACGATCGTGAATCCGGCGACGGCGACGAGCCAGCCCGTGGCGTCGTGGCCGCGCAGGGCATCGATCCCGAACAGGTAGGTCACGACCTTGACGACGCTGAACACCCCGGCCTTGACGACCGCCACCGCGTGGAGCAATGCCGACACCGGCGTCGGCGCGACCATCGCCGACGGCAGCCAGCGGTGGAACGGCATCAGGGCGGCCTTGCCGATGCCGAACATGTAGAGCGCAAGCAGGCCGCCCAGGCCGAGCGGAGCCAGCTTGCCGGCGAGGATGCCGCCGGCCTTGAAGTCGGTCGTGCCGGCGACGAACCAGGTGATCGCGATGGCCGGCAGCAGGAAGACGAGAGAGGTGCCCAGCAGCAGCCCCAGGTACACGCGGCCGCCGCGCCGTGACTCGTCGGTGCCGTGATGGGTCACCAGCGGGTAGGTGATGAGGGTCAGCAGCTCGTAGAAGACGAACAGCGTGAACATGTTGGCCGCGAAGGCGATTCCCATCGTCGCCGCCAGCGCCAGTGCGAAGCAGACGTAGAACCGCGTCTGGTGCGCTTCGTCGTTGCCCCGCATGTAGCCGATGGAATAGATCGAGGTGACGATCCACAGGCCGGCGGCGACCAGCGCGAACAGCATGCCCAGCGGCTCGACCTCGAAGGCGAGCTCGAGGCCCGGGACGATCCCCGTCAGGCGCAGGCCAGGCCGCGCGCCGGCGAGGACCCCCGGCAGCAGGGCGACGGTGCAGAGCAGCAGGATCGAGGCGGTGACGAGAGTGACGGCCTCGCGCACGTCGGGCCAGCGGCCTGCGAGGGCGATGAGCACGGCGCCGCCGATCGGCACCAGCAAGCTCGCGACGATCAACGCCTCGGGGTGCATCAGCGCAGGCCCGACATCAGCATCCCTGCGGCACGGGAGGCGGAGCCGACCGTGAAGGACGTGTCCAGGCCGAAGTAGATCGTGGCCCCGACCAGCAGCCACGCGGGCACGAGCATCGACACCGGCGCCTCGAGGCGCGGCCGGAGGTTGTCGGCGGGCTCATGGAAGTAGGCCGCTTCGATGAATCGCCAGACGTAGGCCACCGCCAGCAGCGACGACAGCACGATCAGGGCCACGAGGGCCCACTGGCCCTTCTCGAGCGCCGCGAGGATCAGGTACCACTTGCTGATGAAACCGGCCGTGCCCGGAATCCCGATCAGGGACAGGCCGCAGAGCGTCAGGCCCAGGCTGGTCAGCGGCATGCGACGGCCCATTCCCCGCACCTGCTGCAGCGTGACGCCGCCCATCGACAAGGCGACTCCCCCGAGGAGCATGAAGACCGCGCCCTTCGTGATGCCGTGGTTGAAGAGGTGAACGATGGTGGCGGTCAGCCCCGTCGCGGAGCCGAAGGACAGGCCGAGGATGATGTAGCCGATCTGGGCCACGCTCGAGTACGCGAACAGGCGCTTGAGATTGCCCTGGTAGATGGCGACCGCAGAGCCGGCGAAGATGCCCGCCAGCGCCAGCAGCAGCATCATCTCCCCCATGGGCAGCTGCTCGAAGACCTGGGACAGGCCGAAGACCGAGTAGTAGAAGCGCACGAGCACGTAGACCGCGACCTTGGTGGCCGTCGCCGCGAGAAGGGCCGACACGGCCGACGGTGCGTAGGCGTACGCGTTGGGCAGCCACTGGTGCAGAGGAAACAGGGCCAGCTTCAGGGAGACCCCGACCGTGAGGAAGGCCAGGGCCGCCAGCACCGGCCGCGTACCCCGCACGGCGCCGATGCGCTCGCCCATGTCCGCCAGGTTCAGCGTGCCGGTCATCAGGTACAGCAGGCCGATGCCGATGACGATGAAGGTCGCCCCGATGGTGCCCATGATGAGGTACTGGTACGAAGCGAACAGCGCGCGCCGGTGGCTGCCGAGGGCAATGAGCACGTACGAGGAGAGCGACGACACCTCGAGGAAGACGAAGATGTTGAACGCATCGCCCGTGATCGTGATGCCGAGGAGCCCGGCCAGGCACAGAGCCAGCATCGCGTAGAAAAGGTAGTGCTTGTCGCGCGGGATTTCCGATTCGATGCTGGCGCGGCTGTACGGCAGCACGATGGCCGCGATGCCCGAGACGAGCACCAGCACGAAGGCGTTCAGCCGATCGATCCGGTATTCGATGCCCCAGGGCGGGGGCCAGCTGCCGATGGCATAGGAGATCGTGCCGGCGCGCTCCACCTGGAGCCAGAGCAGCAGCGAGATCGCGAGGGCCAGCCAGCTCCCCGAAAGCACCGCCAGGAAGGCAGCGTTGCGCTGCCGCAGCAGGACAGCCAGGGGCGCCGCCATCAGCGGCACGACCACCTGGAGCGCAGGCAGGTGCTGGCTCCAGCTCATCGGTCTTCCCGGGGGCCTGGCGCAGGTGCGTCCAGGCTCAGGATGTCATCCTCCTCGACGGTTCCGTAGGCCTCGCGGATCCGGACCACTAGGGCGAGACCCAGCGCCAGCGTGGCGACGCCCACGACGATGGCCGTGAGGATCAGGACATGGGGCAGGGGATTGGAGTAGACGGTGAACGCGTCGCTGAGGATGGGCGCCGTGCCGCCGACCAACTTGCCCGGTGCGATGTAGAGCAGGTAGACCGATGTCTGGAAGATGCCGAGCCCGATCAGCTTCTTGATCAGATTGCCCCGGGCGATGACGATGAACAGGCCCATCATCATCAGCAGGATGGTGATGAAGTAGGTGAAGTGGCCACCGAGGGTCAACGACGAGCCTTCGCCCATCATTCATCTACCTTGCCGCGGCCTGCGAACAGGTAGAAGATCTTCAGCATCACGGCGGCGACCGTGACCGCGACCCCCACCTCGACCCAGAAGATTCCGCGGTGCTGACCGGTCACCGGGTCGGCGTCGAGTACGAAGTAATCCAGATAGTTGCCGCCGAGCAGGAGCCCTGCCACGCCGACGCCCGCGTACAGGAGAACGCCGAGCGCCATCATCGACTCCACCAGGCGCTCGGGAACGACCTTCGCGGAATCGGCCAAGCCGAAGATTAGGGCGTAGAAGATCACCGACGCGGCGAGGATGACGCCCGCCTGGAACCCGCCGCCGGGTCCGAAGTCGCCGTGGAACTGGACGTAGAGGGCGAACAGCAGGATGAACGGGATGGTCATCTTGGCCACCACGCGCAGGACCAGGTCGTACCTCATGGCGCCACATCCTTGCGCCGCCGCCGCAGCAGGGCGACCACGCCCGCGCCGGCGGTGAACACGACTGTCGTCTCGCCCAGGGTGTCGTAGCCGCGGTAGCTGGCCAGGACTGCGGTGACGACGTTCGGTACCGCCACCTCCTGCTTCGACTCGTTGAGATAGCGCGGCACGACGTGGCCGTGGATGGGCGCCTTCGGGTCCGAGAACTCCGGCAGGCCGAGCGTGCCGTAGACAAGGAGCGCGCCCACCGACGCGGCCAGCCCCGCCGGCAGCCAGGGCTTGCGCACTGGCCTGGACTCCTCCGTATCGCACAGGAAGAGGGCGCTGAGCAGGAGGACGGTCGAGATGCCCGCGCCGACCGAGGCTTCGGTCATGGCGACGTCGACCGCGTCCATCGCGACCAGGACGGTCGCCATGAGGAAGCTGTACGCGCCGCTCAGTATGACCACGCCGAAGAGGCTGAGGCTGCGCGCGATGATCCACACGGCCAGCACCATCAGCACCAGCAGCACGTTGATGATCAGGGCTTCGATGCTCTGGCCTCCTCGGGGGCGAGCAGCGGCCGCAGTCCGCGGATCAGGGCGGCGCGGGCGAGGGCATGGGTCGCCGTCGGGCTGGCGACACATATCAGCAAGCCGATCATCACGAGCTTGACAGAGACCAGCGTGAAGCCAGCCTGCAGGAGCAGGCCGAGCAGGATCAGGCCCGCCCCGAGCGTCTCGATGACGCTGGCCGCATGCATGCGGGTATAGAAGTCCGGCATCCTCAGCAGGCCGACGGCACCGACAATGCAGAACAGGCCTCCGGCCACGAGACACGCCCAGCTGAGGACATCGATGGCGAGGCTCATGGCGGCGCATCGGGCGCTTCGCCCGGACCGGAGAGGTCGCCATAGCGGAAGAACTTCAGGACCGCGATGGTGCCGATCATGTTCAGCAGGCCGTAGACGATGGCGATGTCCAGGAACTCGGGCCGCTCGTCTAGGAACCCCATCACCGCGAGCATCAGCATCGAGACCGTTCCCACGCTGTTCGCTGCCAGCGCCCGGTCGAACACCGTCGGGCCGAAAGCGCCGCGGAGCATGACCAGGACGAGGGTGACGAGAAGGGCTATCGCAGCGGCGGCGAACACTAGGCTTTCCCCTCGCAGGCTGTGACGCGGCGGTCCATCTCGCTCGAGACGGTACCCTGGGCGCCGCCGCGGGTCAGGCCGTGCACCAGGAACTCACCGGGCTGCGCTTCGACGGCGATGGTGCCGGGCGTGAGGGTGATGGAGTTGGCGTGGATCACGAGGCCGACCTGGGTGTGCTGGCTGGGCTTGAAACGCACGAGGGTCGGGCTGATCGGGAGCCGGGGGTGAACGATGATCAGGCTCACGTCCCAGGCCGACTTGACGATCTCCTTCAGCAGCCAGGGCCAGTACAGCAACAGCCGCGGACCCAGGTGGACCGGGTGACCCTCGCCGTCGACGAGATCCATGCGGCGGGCGAACCAGATCACCGCCAGCGCCGAACCCACGCCGGCAGCCATCAGGAAGGCCGTGAAGTACCCCGACAGCAGCAGCCAGAAGAGGTATAGCGCGATGAAGAGGCTGACCGTTCTGTACACGGGAGACCGCCGAGAAGAGGGTCGGCAATTCTAGGCAGCCTACCGAGACGGGCGCAGCGCCGGACGGCTCGCCGCGCCTTGCATGCCGGTCGTCAGTGCGCCGGCGCTGCCGGCACCGACGAGTTGAGGATCTTGTCGGTATAGGCCACGGCCAGCGCCGAGAACAGGAATGAAATGTGGATGATGGTGTGCCAGAGCAGCACCTTCTCCGAGTAGTTGTCGGCGTTGATGAAGGTCTTCAGCAGATGGATCGAGCTGATGCCGATGATGGCGGTCGCCAGCTTTACCTTCAGCACGGAGGCGTTGACGTGCGACAGCCACTCCGGCTCGTCCGGATGGCCCTCGAGCTTCATGCGGCTGACGAAGGTCTCGTAGCCGCCGACGATGACCATGATCAGCAGGTTGGAGATCATGACCACGTCGATCAGCGCCAGCACCGCCAGCATGATGACCGTCTCGCTGAGTCGCGGCACCTCTCCGGGCGGGAACTTGTAGCCCATGCCGAGCGTGAGCGCCCGCAGCGCGGCCTCGCTGCCGAACGCGGCCTCGACCAGGTGGACGAGCTCGACCCAGAAATGGAACACGTACACGCACTGGGCCAGGATCAGCCCGAGGTAGAGCGGCAGCTGCAGCCACCGGCTCATGAAAATGAAGTTGGGCAGCGGCCGCAGCGGCGACGAAGACGCCGGTGAGGGTCGATCGCGGGGGGAGGTCATGCGGCGGGAGGGGTTGGCGGGAAAGGCGCGGATTCTAGGAGTCGACGCCGTGTTCCCGTCACGGCGCTTGACAGGCACGCCCACCCGGCCTACATTGAACAAGTGGATAAACCAGACGTTCAATCTACGACCCGGACCCGCACGGCCGTCGAATCGCCGGCTTCTGCCGCGCCGGCGCGCGCCGACGGCACGACGACGCGGGCGGCGATCCTGCGCGCGGCGCGCGACCGCCTCGTCGAGGTCGGCTACGCGAACCTCAACGTGCGCGACATCGCGCGCGCTGCCGGCGTGAACCACGCCCTGATCGGCTACCACTTCGGCGGCAAGCAGCAGCTGGTGCTCGGGGTTCTCGACGAAGCCAACAAGCAGCTCCTCGATCGGCAGGCCCGCATGTACGAAGCGACGACGAGCGCGAGCCGGCAGTGGCAGCAGGCCTGCGATTTCTACGCGGAGGACCTCGCCTCCGGCTTCGTCCGCCTGTTGATGGAGCTGATGGGCGCGAGCTTCCACGATGTGGAGCTGCGCCGGGAATTCGTGCCGCGGCTCTCCGGCTGGCATCGGCTGGTCGAGGCCGCGGTGGTGGACTTCATCGCCAGGTCCGGGCTCGACCTGCCCGTGTCGGCCCAGGCCATCTCGGCCTGGATCGTCTGGTTCTGGACCGGCATGGAGGCCAGCATGATGCTCGGCATCGACGAGAAGGACGGCCATCAGCGCGAGGCGCTCGAGGCGGTGGCGACGCTGCTGCGGCGCGTCGAGGGGCGCACGCCCACCCAGCCCAGGTCCGCGCCCAAGTCCACGTCCACATCCAGGCCCAAGAGGAGGCGCTCGTGAGCACCGATCCCCAGACCCGGGCACTGCCCAAGCGGTTGCTGCTGACGGCAGGGCCGATGCCGCCCGCGGGCACCTTGCCCGGCCCCTATCCCTACGAAACCATCGCGCCGCTTCGCGAAGGCTTCGTGACCTGCGACGGCGTGAAGACCTGGTACGGCCAGTTCGGGGACAGCGGGCCGTGGCTCGTCTTCGCGCCCGTCTACCAGATCGCCAACTCGCACCTGATGAAAGGCGTGGTGCCTTGGCTGGCGCAGCACTTCCGGGTGGCGGTGATGGACCTGCGCGGCAACGGCCGGTCGGATCGGCCGACCTCGCAGGACCAGTACTCCTTCGATCTCTACTACCGCGACTTCGTTGCCGTGCTCGATCGCCTCGAGGTCGATCGCGCCGCTGTCGTCGCCATCTCGGCGACGACGATGAGCGCGATCCGGCTCGCGGCCGAGCAGCCGGCGCGCGTCTCGCATCTCGTCGTCGCCGGTGGCTATGCCGCCTCGTTGCCGACGACCCCCGAGGCGCAGGCTGTCGTCGCGGCGGCGGTCGCCC
>NZ_JANODC010000449.1:0-4899 GCF_031412495.1 Rhizobacter sp.
GCGGGGGGGGGGGCGCGGGGCCCGGCCCCCCCCCCGCGGCCGCCATGGCTCCTTCGGCCGATGTCCCGGCAGGGCGCAGCCGGAACACTGGCGGCACCGCGGCAGATCTCGCCGCCGCTTCCGGAGCCATCGCATGACCTCGACCTTCGCCCGCCCGAGCCAGCCCGCCGCCACCCACCGCACCGGTGCACCGCGGCTCGACCTCTACGGCCCCATCCACAAGGCCCTGCGCAGCGCCATGGGCGACACCCTGGCCCGCGTCGGCCGCATGGACGTCGCCGATGCGCAGGACCGCGCCGACGCGCTGGCCTGCCTCGACGACCTGCTCACGATGTGCAGCCAGCACCTGCAGCACGAGAACGAGTTCGTGCACACGGCCATCGAGGCGCGTTGCCCGGCCGGCTCGAGCCGTGTCGCCGAAGAGCATGCAGAGCACCTGGACAGCATCGCCGAGCTGCGCAGCGGGGCGGCGGCAGTCGCCGCGGCGACCGGGGCCGACGCGGACCGTCTCGCGCACCGCGTGTACCGCCACCTCGCCCTCTTCGTCGCCGAGAACTTCCAGCACATGCACATCGAGGAGACGGTTCACAACGTCCTGCTGTGGGAGCACTACAGCGACGCCGAGCTCGAGGCCCTGCACGGCCGCCTGATGGCGAGCATCGCGCCGCAGGAGCAGCTCGAGGCCGCACGATGGATGCTGCCGGCGTGCACGCCGGCCGAGCGCGCCGGCATGATCGCGGCAGCGCGCGTGCAGATGCCGCCCGAGGCGCTGCTCGGCGTCCTGGCGACGGTTCGCCCGCACCTCGATGCTGGCGGCTGGGCGAAGCTCGCGGCGGCGGCCGGCGTGTCTGCCGACCTCCCGGCCTGAGGACACCAGCCGCCACCTGGAGAGAGAGCCACCATGAAGAGATGGATCAGACGCACCGCGATCGGCGCGGTGCTGCTGGTTGCCGCTGCGGGCACGGCGTTCGTGGTCGCCGCCGGGCTGGGCGAACGCAAGCTCGACCGGACGATCGAGGTCGCGGTCGCACCGGTCGCCTACCAGGAGGGCGCCGCGGTCGTCGAGCGCGGCCGCTACCTCTTCGCGTCGCGCGGCTGCGCCGACTGCCACGGCGCCGACGGCGGCGGCCACGTGGTCGTCGACGACGGCAAGGGCATGCGCGTGCGTGCTCCCAACATCGCCGTCGGCGCGCCTGCGGTGGCGTCGTACACGCCGGTGGACTGGGTGCGCACGATCCGCCACGGCGTCAAGCCGAACGGCCGGCCGGTCCTCATCATGCCGAGCGAGGACTGGAACCGCCTCACGGACGCGGATGTCGCCGCCCTCGTCGCGTACACGCGCCAGCTGCCGCCCGCGAAGGGCGGCGGCGCCGAGATCAGCCTGCCGATGCCGGTGAAGGCGCTCTACGCGGCCGGGCTCATCCGCGACGCGGCCGAGAAGATCGACCATCGCCTGCCGCCGGCGCAGCCGGTGCCCGAGGCGGTGAGCCTGGAGCACGGCGCCTACGTCGCCAACGGCTGCATCGGCTGCCATGGCGCGAAGCTGACCGGCGGCAAGATTCCCGGCACGCCACCCGATTGGCCGCCGGCGGCGCGCCTGCGCCCCGGCGAAGGCAACGCGATGGCGCGCTATCCGACGCCGGAATCGTTCGCGGCGATGCTGAAGACCGGCAAGCGGCCCGACGGCAGCAGCGTCAGCGCCGTGATGCCCTTCGCTGCCCTGGGCGCGATGAGCGACGTCGACGTGCGGGCGCTCTACCTGCACCTGCGCGCCCTGCCCGAAGGCTCGTAGCGCCGTGCGCGCTCAGCCGTCGGTCGAAGGCGCCCTGCCTTCGGCGGCCGGCGGCTTCTCGGTCGAGACGATGGCGCGCACGACGCGCTGCGGGAACGGGATCTCGACCTTCTCCTGGCCGAGCAGGTCGAGGACGGCCAGGTTGACCATCGACTTGACGTTGCCCGTGCCGTTCTCCGAATCGCGGATCCAGAAGTTGATGCGCAGCTCCATGCCGTCGGCGGAGAAGGCCTCGAGCTGGACCAAGGGGGCGGGGTCCTCGATCACCCGCGCCACCGCCGCAACCGCGGCCTCGAGCTTCGGCTGCAGGGCCCGCACGTCGGTTCCGTAGGCCACCTGCACCGCGGTCTGCACGAGCACGCGCGGATCGGCCAGCGACAGGTTCTCGACCCGGGTCGTGATCAGCGTCTCGTTCGGCACGATGGCCTCGCGGCCGGCGAGCGAGCGGATCAGGGTGTAGCGCGTGCGGATGTCGGTGATGCGCCCCTCGAAGGTGTCGACCTTGACCATGTCGCCGATGCGCAGGCTTCGCTCGGCGAGGATGACGAAGCCGCTGACGTAGTTGGCGGCGATCTTCTGCAGGCCGAAGCCGATGCCGACACCGAAGGCGCCGCCGAGGACGGAGAGCGCGGTGAGGTCGATGCCGACCGTCGACAGCGCCACGAGCAGGCCGACGAAGAGGAGCAGCGCGCGGACCAGGTTGGCGGCGATCTTGCGCAGCGACAGGTCGTGGCCGGCGCCGCCGGAGAGCAGGCGCCGCTCGAACGCCGCGGAGATCCACAGGGCCACGACCATGACGAAGGCCGCGGTGATCGCGCCTTCGAGCACGTTGCGCAGGTTCACCTGCGTCTTGCCGACCTTCCAGCGGACGGCCTCCATCTCGTCGAGCACCATCGGCGAGACGCCGGTGACCCACAGCACGACGGCGATCCAGGCGATCCACGAGATGCTGCGCTCGACCGTCCGCACCCAGCTCACGGCGGGGAAGGTGCGGCTCAGCACGCGCACGCTGAGGCGGATGACGACCAGCGAGACCAGCACGGGAATCGCGACCTGGAAGACCGCCGGCCGGATCGTTCCGGCCAGGGCCACGCGCGCGCCGAACGCGAGGGCGAGCGCGAGCACCGGGAAGAGCACGCCGTCGACGATGTAGTCGCCGAACCAGACCGAGGCGACCGGCTTCCGGCGGCCGCGTGCCACGCGAACGACGAGCCAGGCGACGAGAAGGCAGGCGACGAGGATGCCGAGTTCGGCGACCGCGCCGGGCCGGGTCAGCGCGGCGAGGAGTTCCTCGAACTCGCGTCGGTCGAAGGAACCGGCCACCGGCGGATCGGTGGCGTCAGGGCGCCAGGAGGACGCGGATGTGGGCGGCGACGCTGCGCGCCAGCGCGCCCAGGTTGTAGCCGCCCTCGAGGCACGAGACGATGCGGCCGCCGGCGTGCTTGTCGGCGACGGCCCGGATCTGCTGCGTGATCCAGGTGTAGTCGGCCTCGACGAGCCCGAGCTGGCCGAGCTCGTCGTCGCGATGGGCGTCGAAGCCGGCCGAAATGAAGATCATCTGCGGTCGGAACGCATCGAGCCGCTCCATCCAGTTCTCCTCGATCAGAGCGCGGACCTGCGGCCCGCGCGCATAGGGCGGCACCGGCACGTTGACCATGTTCGTGCCCTTGGGCACGGCGCCGCTGTACGGATAGAGCGGGTGCTGGAAGATGCTCGCCATCAAGATGCGCTCGTCGCCGGCGACGATGTCCTCGGTGCCGTTGCCGTGGTGGACGTCGAAGTCGATGATGGCGACCCGCGCCAGGCCGCGGACGTCGAGCGCATGGCGCGCCGCGACGGCGATGCTGTTGAAGAAGCAGAAGCCCATGGCCTGGTCGCGCGTCGCGTGGTGGCCGGGCGGGCGGACAGCGCAGAAGGCGTTCTCGATGCTGCCGTCGATGACCGCATCGGTGGCGGCGACGGCAGCGCCGGCGGCACGCGAAGCGGCGGCCAGCGTGCCGGGGGCGGCGATGGTGTCGGGGTCGATGGCGCAGCGCTCGCTGCTCCGGCTCACCTGTTCGAGCACGTCGCGCAGCTCGGCGACGAAGAGGCTCGAGTGGGCGAGGGCGAGGTCGGCCGGGTCGACCAGGGGCGCCTCGCGACGCTCGAGCGCGGCGCCGAGGCCGGAGGCGATCAGGTAGTCCTCGATCGCATCGAGCCGCTCGGGGCACTCCGGGTGACCGCGGCCCATGTCGTGGCCACGGCAGTCGGAATGGCTGTAGAAGGCCGTTGTCATCGCTCTTTCGAAGGCGGGGATTTCTAGTAAGGTCGCTCGATGAGCCGACCCTTGACCGCCCAGCTGTCCGAACTCGTCAGCCAGATCGGCACGATCATTGTAGGCAAGCGCCCGCAGATCGAGGACTGCGTGGCCTGCATGCTCGCCGGTGGCCACCTCCTCATCGAGGACGTTCCCGGCGTCGGCAAGACGACCCTGGCGCACGCGATCGCGGTCTCGCTCGGCCTGCGTTTCTCGCGCACCCAGTTCACCGCCGACCTCATGCCGTCGGACCTGATCGGGGTCAGCGTCTACGAACGCAGCAAGGAAGCGTTCGTCTTTCACGCCGGGCCCGTTTTCGCGCAGGTGCTGCTCGCCGACGAGATCAACCGGGCCGGGCCCAAGACGCAGAGCGCGCTGCTCGAGGCGATGGAAGAGCACCAGGTCACGGTCGAGGGCGAGACGCGAGCCCTGCCGGCACCGTTCTTCGTGATCGCGACGCAGAACCCGACCGACCAGCTCGGCACCTACCCGCTGCCCGAATCGCAGCTCGACCGCTTCCTCATGTGCATCACGCTCGGCTACCCGGACCGGGCGAGCGAGCGCGAGCTCCTCGCCGGCGTCGACCGGCGTGCCGCCATCGCCCGGCTGCGCACCGTGATGACGCCGACCGAGCTGCTCGCCGCGCAGGCGGCGGTGCAGAAGGTGCACGCGTCCGACGCCCTGCTCGACTACCTGCAGGCGGTGATCCAGGCGACGCGCTCCGGGACCTGGTTCGCCGAGGGCCTGTCGCCGCGGGCCGGCATCGCCGTGCTGCGCGCTGCGCGGGCGCGCGCCCTGCTCGGCGGCCGCG
>NZ_JANODC010000450.1:0-7545 GCF_031412495.1 Rhizobacter sp.
GAGGCTGTTCGAGGCCGGCTCCGAAGACGCGGTGCTGACGCGCACCGTCACCGGCAAGCCCTGCCGCACCCTGCGCAGCCGCTTCACCGACGCCTGGGACGCGCCCGGCGCGCCAGACACCCTGCCGGCGCCGCTGCAGGCCCTGCTCTGGTGGGGCCAGGGCCGCACGCGCGTCGAGCGCGTCCGCGCGCGGGAGTTCCTCACCTACCCGGTCGGCCAGATCGTCGGCGACATGACGGCCGAGACCTCGGTCCGCAACGTCGTGCACGACATGATGGTCGAGCTGCTTGAATCGAAGGAACGACTCGACGCCCTGCTCGACTGAACGCCGCCACAGGACACGCCATGCTCATCATCCGCAGCCTCTTCTTCGCCCCGGCGAACCGCGCCGACCTGGTCGGCAAGTTCCCGCGCTTTTCCGCCGACTGCCACGTCGTCGACCTCGAGGACGGCACGCCGGCGGCGGAGAAGGCGAGTGCCCGCGACGGCCTTGCGGCGCTCGCGTCGGGCCTGCGCACGCAACGCCTGCGCGGCCTGCTGACGGTGCGCGTCAACGAGCCCGGGTCCGACCATTACCTCGACGACCTTGCCGCCGCGCTCGACAGCGACATCGACGGCATCGTCATCCCCAAGCTCGAGAGCGTCGACCAGCTCTTCCCGGCGCTGCACCGCCTCCGTCGTCTCGACCGCGACCGGCCGCGCCGGCAGCCGCGCTTCATCGTCGGCGGGCTCGAATCGATCGGCGGCGTCGCCAACGCCGCCGCCTTGTGCGCCGCCGACCCGAGCGTGGCCGCGGTCTACTTCGGTGCCGAAGACCTCGCCAGCGAGCTCGGCGCGCGGCGCACGCCGGGATCGGTCGAGGTCATGTACGCGCGCTCGCAGGTGCTGCTGCACGCGAAGGCGGCGCGCATCGTCGCCATCGACCAGGCAGTGGTCGAGATCCGCGACGACCAGCACTTCGAGAGCGACGCCAACGTCGGCCGCGACATGGGCTACGACGGCAAG
Source organism: Rhizobacter sp. (assembly GCF_031412495.1). GTDB lineage: Bacteria > Pseudomonadota > Gammaproteobacteria > Burkholderiales > Burkholderiaceae_C > Schlegelella_A. Next base: position 1,006 of record NZ_JANODC010000450.1, read on the forward strand.
ATCTGCCTGCTGCCGCGCCAGCTCGACGTCGCCAACCGGGTCTTCCGGCCGAGCGACGCCGAGCTCGAGCACGCGCGCCGGTTGATCGCCTTCTACGACGAGGCGACGGCGCGCGGCATCGGCACGGTCGACTTCGAAGGCAAGATGATCGACGGCCCGCTGCTGAAGCGGGCACAGCGCCTGGTCGCTTTCGGCGATCACCTGGCGCTGCGGCCGAGCGGAGCGGCGGCGTGATCCGTGTCGACGCGGCGCAGCTCGAGCTGCGCCGCTGGATCCGGCCCGGCGACGGCATTGTCATGGGCCAGGGCACGGCCGAGCCGCTGACCCTCACCGAGGCGCTGGTGCGCCAGCGGGCCGAGCTCGGCGGCGTGCGCGCCTACCTCGCCGCGATGTTCTCCGAGACCTTCCAGCCCGGGCAGGTCGACGGCATCGAGCTCACGGGCATGGGCGGCGTCGGCACCAACCGGCGCCTGATCCAGGCCGGTGCCATGGACGTGATTCCCGGCCACGTGTCGCAGAACCTCGGCTTCATCGCCGACGGCACCATTCCCTGCGACGTCGCCCTGGTGCAGGTCAGCCCGCCCGACGAGCACGGCCGCTACAGCCTCGGCCTCGGCGCCGACCACAGCCGGGCCGCGGTCGACAAGGCGCGCGTGGTCATCGCCGAGATGAACCGGCTCGTGCCGCAGACGACGTGCGACGTGGCCCTGACCGAGGCGGACATCGACGTCCTCGTCGAGACGAGCCGGGCGCCGATCCAGCTGCCCTCGGCCGCCATCGGCGAGCTCGAGCGGCGCATCGCCGGCCACGTCGACCGCTACATCCCGGACCGGGCGACGCTGCAGGTCGGCTTCGGCGCCATCCCGGAGGCCATCATCGCCATGCTCGCGAACCGGCGCGACCTCGGCATGCATTCCGGCATGGTCGGCGACTCGCTCGTCGACCTCGTCGAGAGCGGCGCGCTCACCAATGCCTTCAAGGGGATGGACGTCGGCATCAGCATCACCGGCGTGCTGTTCGGCACCGACGCCAGGCTGTACCGCCATGCGCACCGCAACCTGGCGCTCAAGGTCTGCCCGATCGACTACACCCACGCCGGCGACGTGCTGGCCCGGCTGCAGCGCTACGTCTCGATCAACTCCGCGCTCGAGGTCGACCTCACCGGCCAAGTCAACGCCGAGAGTATCGGCGGCGACTACATCGGCGCCGTCGGCGGCCAGGTCGACTTCGTCCGCGCCGCCGGCCGCTCCCCGGGCGGTGCCTCGATCATCGCCCTGCCGAGCGCGGCCAGGCGCGGCACGCTCTCGAAGATCGTCGCGCGGCTGAGCGGCCCGGTGACCACGGCGCGCAGCGATGTCGACATCGTCGCCACCGAGAACGGCGCGGTGCGGCTGCGTGGCCTGCCGCTGAGGAAGCGCGTGAAGGCGATGATCGAGCTGGCGGCCCCGCAGCACCGCGAGGCGCTGTCGCGCGAGGCGCACGAGCTGTTCCGCGCAGCCGATCTGAGCCGAGCCAGCTGAACGCGCCCACCGCCAGTCAGCTCCCGGTCGGCGGTTCGGCGATGCGCGGTCGTCCGCGCCGAGCCCGTCCCTGCCTGCTCAACGATTCCCGGCGGAGTCCTTCTTCCCCTTCGACCCGCCGCCGCCCGGGGACGCCTTCCCCGGTTGGTTCTTGGGTGCGTTGGGTTTCGACTTCTCGCCTTGCCCGCCGACGTCGCGCTTGGTGTGAGGTTGGTTGGAAGCCACAGGTCACTTGCCTTTCTTGAGTTCAGCTTCGACCTTGTCACGCGAGTTGCCCACCTTCTTCACGGCCTGGCGCACCTCGGGAGGCTTCGCCCCGGTCTTCTCGGCTTCGTAGCTCACCTCGTGCTTCTGCCCCCCTGCCACCTTGGCTCGGTCCTGGGAGCGCCCTGAATTGGATGCCTGCGGCATGTGTTTCTCCTATTGCTGAAGACACGATCGTGAGCAGCACGGGCCGCCGCGGCTGTCGGAGAAAACCGCGCACCGCGGTCAGCCGGTTCCACGGGCTCTCCTGACGACGGTGCGCGACCCCAGGGCGAGGCGAAGCAGCGCCACGCCGGTCGGCCCGGCGCCGGGCGCAGTCGGCGTCTAGCCGCCCGAAAAGTCCGGCTTCCGCTTTTCGACGAACGCGTTGACCGCCTCGACGTGGTGCGCCGTCTTGTGGGCGACGGCCTGGAAGCCGGCCGACATCTCGAGCAGGCTTTCGAGGCGAGTGTGCTGGCCTTCGCGGAGCAGGCGCTTGGTCAGGCGCAGGCCCGCACCCGGGTTGGCCGCGATGCGGCCGGCGAGCGCCATAGCCTCTTCCATCAGCCGCTCGGCGGGGACGACCTTCGAGACCAGGCCGCAGGCCAGGGCCTCGGCCGCGTTCAGGGCATCGCCGGTGAAGGACATCTCGGCCGCCTTCGACATGCCGACCACGCGCGGCAGCAGCCAGGCGCCGCCGTCGCCGGGGATCAGGCCGACCTTGACGAAGCTTTCGGCGAACGAGGCGCTCTCCGAGGCGATGCGGATGTCGCACATGCAGGTGAGGTCGCAGCCGGCGCCGATGGCAGCGCCGTTGACGGCGGCGATGGTCGGCACCTCGAGGTTGTAGAGCGCGGTCGCGAGGCGCTGCACGCCCTGCCGGTACCAGTGCCGGATGGCGCTCGGCGGCTCGTCGAACAGCGACTGCATGTGCTTCAGGTTGCCGCCGGCCGAGAACACCGTGCCGGCGCCGGTGAGCACGACGACGCGGACCGAGCTGTCGTCGGTGATGCGGGCGCAGGCGTCGACGAACTCCTGCGGCGCGCTGTTGCCGGTGAGCACGTTGCGGGTCTCGGGCGCGTTCATCGTCAGGGTGACGATGCCGCCCGTCTGCTCGTAGAGGAGAAAGGGCTTCATGGACGGATGTCCTCGTTGCGGGGGATCAGGGCGGAACGCATGAAGTCGAGCGCCGGGCCGCTGCCCGGCGCGAGCAGCGCCCGGCCGAGGATCCGGTTCCAGTGCGTCTCGGCGCCGTAGTCGGCCCGGCCCTCGTGCAGGCGGCGGGTGTAGAGCTGGAGGTCGAGATCGGCGGTGATGCCGATCGCGCCGTGCACCGCGTGTGCCGTCGTCGCCGCGAGCGCCGCCGCTTCGCTGGTGCGCGCCTTGGCGAGCGCGGCGCGCAGCGGGTCGGGCAGCGGTCCCGTGCCGGCGCAGCCGATCTCGGCGGCCATGCGCGCAGCGGCGACGTGCTCCGCCATCGTCGCGAGCTGGTGCTGGATCGCCTGGAACTTGCCGATCGACTTGCCGAACTGGACCCGGTCGTTGGCGAAGGCAACGGTGAGCTCGAGCACCCGGTCCATGGCGCCGGCGAGCTGCGCCGCGACGATCGCCGCGCCGGCCTCCCGCCACGCCACGGCGCCGGGGACGCGGATCGACCCGGCCGGCGCGGCGTTCCAGCGCAGGTCGGCGCGCAGGCTGCCGTGGATGCCCGACGAGCGCCGGGCGATGCCGGCCACCGGCACCAGGCACCAGCCGTCGGCCGAACCCACGGCGACCCAGTCGGCGACAGCGCCGAACGGCGTGTCGGGGCAGGCGATCGAGCCGTCGTCGGCGTGATGGTTCTGTGCTGCGATGGCGATGGCGCCCTCGGGTCTCGCGATGCCCTCGTGGGCGAGCAGCGCGCGCACCAGCATCGTCGGCCCCAGCGGCACCGGCAGCGCGTGCCGCCCTTCGCCGAGGAACAGGGCGAAGGCGTCGCCCAGGCGCAGGCCGGCACCGCCGTCCGCCTCGGCTACGAGCGTGTCCAGGAACCCCGACTGCTCGAGGCGCGACCACAGGGCGCGGTGCGCGCCGCCGCGCTCGATCGCGCGAACCGTGTCCGGCGCGCAGGCGTCGGCGAGCAGGCGCTCGAACGGCTCGGCGATCTCGTGGCTCATCGCAGGCCCAGGCCACGCGCGATGAGGCCGCGCAGCACCTCGCGCGTGCCGCCGCGCAGCGAGAAGGTCGGCGCGAACTGGGTGATGTAGGCCAGCGTGCGCAGCAGCGCCGGCGGGACGTCGTGGTCGCCGGCCGCACGCGAGGTCGCGATCGCATCGGCGATCGCGATCGGCATGAACTGCTCGAGCTCGGTGCCCAGGTCCTTCACCAGCGAGGCTTCGGTCATCGGGCTGGCGCCGGCGCCGACCGCGGCCGTGACAGCGACCGACATCGAGCGCAGGGTCGCCGTGTGGCCGACGATGCGCCCGGCGAGCGCCAGTGCGGCCGGGTCGTCGCATCTCGTGGCCCGCAGATGCTCGAGCCAGGTGTCGAAGAGGACGATGCTCGAGTACAGCCGCTCCGGGCCGCTCCGCTCGTAGGCCAGCTCGGCCGTGACCTGGGCCCAGCCGGAGCCTTCGGCGCCGACGAGCGCGTCGTGCGGCAGGTCGACGTCGTCGAAGAAGACCTCGCTGAAGTGGCGGTCGCCGGTGAGGTCCTCGATCGGGCGGATCGTGATGCCGGGTGTCTTCAGGTCGATGATCAGCTGCGACAGGCCGCGCTGCCGGTCCTCGAGCGTGCCCGAGGTCCGAACCAGCGCGATCATGTGGTGCGAGTGGTCGGCGTTGGTGGTCCAGATCTTCTGACCCTTCAGGCGCCAGCCGGTCGCCGTCGGCGTTGCTCGCGTCCGCACGCTGGCCAGGTCGGAGCCCGCCTGCGGCTCGCTCATGCCGATGCAGAAGAAGAGCTCGCCGCGGCAGACGCCCGGCACGTAGAAGCGCTTCTGCGCTTCGGTACCGTAGCGCAGCACCATCGGCGCGCTCTGCCGCTCGGCGATCCAGTGCGCCGAGACCGGCGCGCCGCGGGCCAGCAGCTCCTCGACCAGCACGAAGCGGGCGAAGGCGTCACGGCCGCCGCCCCCGTAGGCCTGGGGCAGCTGCAGGCCGATCCAGCCGCGGCGGCCGAGGGCGCGGCTGAAACCGGCGTCGAAACCGAGCCAGGAGCGGGCGCGAAGCTCGGGCGCCATGCCGGCGAGCGCCTCGTCCAGGAAGCGGCGCACGTCGCCGCGCAGCGCCTCCGCCTCGGCCGGCAAGGGCTGCAGCGACAGCGCTCCGATCACGTCGGCGCCTCGGCGGTGCTTCTGCGCTTGCCTACTTCAGCCCGGCCTTGAACGCGTTCAGGACTTCCGTGCCCGCGCGACCGCGCTTGTCGAGCGTGTCGGCCCAGTCCCTGGCGACGTCCTGCATGACCGTGGCGACGGTGGCCTTGTCGGCGGGCGAGAGCGCCGTCAGCTTGACGCCGGCGGCCTTGACCTTCTCGATGTCGCCGGCCTCGTCCTTCTCGACCTGGGCGCAGGCGGCCTTCGTGAGCTGCTCGCCCATTGCCGTGAGCTCCTGCTGCATGCCTGCCGGCAACGACTGGAAGCGCTTCTCGCTGATGACCCAGTTGGCGACGAAGGTGCCGAAGTTCTCGCCGATGGTGCCGGTCTTCGACAGCTTGTGGATCTCGTAGGGGGGCAGGCTGTTGAAGGGGAACAGGACGCCGTCGATGGTGCCGCGGGAGAGCGACTCGTAGACGTCCGGGGTCGGCATCAGCACGGGAATGGCCTTCAGCTTCTTCAGCACCAGCTCCTTGGCCGAGCCCGAGGCGCGGATCTTCATGCCCTCGATGTCCTTGAGGTTCGTGAAGGGCTTCCTGGTGATGATCTGGTACGGCGGCAGCACGATCGTGAAGAGCAGGCGGACGCCGTTCGGCGCGAACTCCTTCTTGTCCAGCATGCCGCCGGGCTTGGCCAGGTTCCAGTACGCCATCGTCCCCTGGCAGGAGCCGCTGAAATCGAGCGGCAGCTCCGACACCACCGACAGCGGCATCTTGTCCGACACGAAGCCCGGCGCGACGTAGGCGATGTCGATCACGCCCGACTGCACGAGCGAGAGGAAGTCCTTCGCCTTGCCCATCTGCTCGGCCGGGTAGTACTCGAACTCGAAGCCCTTGGCCGCTGGGTTCGCCTTCAGCCGCTCGATCATCGGCGTGGTGATGTACTTGGGCAGGTAATGGCCGACCGGGAACGAGTCGGCGATCTTGATCTTGGTCGCCTGGGCGAGCGCGCTGCCGGTCAGGCACAGGGTGGCGGCGATCGCCAGCGACGCCTTCTTGAACATCGGGGTCATGGGAGAACCTTTCTTTCTGGGTGAGCTGGAGTGACGGGAGCGCTGCGCCTAGGGTGCCATTTGCGCAGGAAGCCAGAGGATGATCTGCGGAAAGGCGACGAGGACGACGAGCAGCAATAGATGGCTGAACACGTGCGGCCAGACGCCGGCGAAGATCTCCTGGAGCGGCCGCTTCGCATAGCGCGAGACGACGAACACGTTCAGGCCCACCGGCGGCGTGACCAGCCCGACCTCGGCGACGACGATGACGATGACCCCGAACCAGACCGGGTCGAAGCCGAGGGCCTTGATCAGGGGCAGCACGATCGGCACCGTCAGGATCAGGATGGCGATCTGGACCATCAGGCAGCCGAGCACCAGGTAGATGAACAGGATGAAGGCAAGGATGACCCAGCGCGAGACGTCGAGCCCGC
>NZ_JANODC010000451.1:0-12988 GCF_031412495.1 Rhizobacter sp.
GGGGGGGGGGCGGGGGCCCGCCCCGGCGCGGGCTGGCGGGCGCGCGCGCGCGCCGCGGCCGCGTGCGCGAGCGGGCGCGGGGCGCGCCGGCGATCGGCGACCGAGGGAACGAGGCGGCTCGGGGCGAGCGGGGATCGGGCCATGGGCGGCGATCATAGTCAGCGGTCCGCCTCGGCCAGAATCTGCCGATGTGCCCCAGCCCCCCTCCCCAGCCCGCCGCGGGCACTGCCCAGGCGCCTCTCTTCGTCGTCCTCAACGCCGGCTCCGGGCACCAGGACGCCGACGACACCTGCGGCACGATCGAGCGCGTCCTGGGCGGTGCCGGACGCAGGCACGAGATCTTCCGCGTCGACAGGCCTGCGGCGCTGGGCGCGGTCGCCGCGCGCGCAGTCGAGGCCGCCCGCGCGAGCCGCGGCATCGTCGTTGCTGCCGGCGGCGACGGCACGCTGAATGCCGTCGCCCAGGCGACGCTCGGCAGCGGCTGCGGCTTCGCCGTGTTGCCCCAGGGCACGTTCAACTACTTCGGCCGCGCCCACGGCATCCCGGCAGACACCGAAGCGGCTACCCGTTCGTTGCTGAGCGGGCAGCTTCGCCCGGTGCAGGTGGGCTGCGTCAACGACCGCGTCTTTCTCGTCAACGCCAGCCTGGGTCTCTACCCGCAGATGCTCGAAGACCGCGAGGAACAGAAGCGGCGGCACGGGCGCAGCCGGCTGGTGGCGGCGTGGGCCGCCCTGGTGACGGTGTGGAGCGCGCGGCGTGCCTTGCGCCTCGAGATCGAGCACGCCGGCGTGCGCCGCCGGGTCCGCGCCTCGACCCTGTTCGTCGGCAACAACCGCCTGCAGCTGGAGCAGGTCGGCCTGCCCGAAGCCGATGCGCTCGAGGACGGCAAGCTCGGCGTCGTTCTGGTGCGCGCGCTGGGCGCCCCCGCCCTCCTGTGGCTGATGATCCAGGGTGCTCGCGGCAAGCTGCCCGAGGTCGACAGCGTCGAGCATCTCGCGCTGTCGGAGCTGTCGGTCCGGCCAGCGCGTCGCTGGCAGCGCCGGGTCAAGGTGGCCACCGACGGCGAAGTGAACTGGATGGCACCGCCGCTCCGGTTCCGTGTCGCCGCCGAACCCTTGTCGCTGTGGCACCCCACCGACGCCGCCCCGGAAAGCGCGGCGCAATGACGACGCTGCCGCAGATCAGCGACACCCACTTCGGCACCGAGCAGGACCCGGTGCTGCAGGCGCTCTCGTGATGGGCGTGAACACGACGCGCCCGCAGCGGCACAAGAACGGCGAGGCGCCGCGACGCTGCGTCGTCGAGCGCTGGGACTTCACGCAGGCGCCGGGCCGCTTCGTCCGGCACGGCAGCGACACGCTGGCGTTCACCGACGACTGACGCCGGAGCCCCCGCTGCCGCCAGGCCGCTCGGCGCGCCGGCCCTTCCTTCGCGTGCGGGCACGCTCGTAGAAGCCCATCAACGGCGTCACCGAGACGCCGTGCGCGACGATCGAGACGACGACCACCGACATCGTCAGGGTGGTGAGCCGGCTCGCCAGCTCAGGCGGCAGGCCGTGGTTGGCGGCGTACATCAGGTAGTAGAGCGAGCCGATGCCGCGAATGCCGAACCATGCCATCAACCCGCGCTGCGTCGCCGACGTGTCGCTGCCGGCGAGGCCGACTGCGACGGAAAAGGGCCGGATGAGCAGCAGCAGGACGGCGACGAAGAGCCACGAGGCCCACTGCCACTGCAATGCCCACAGCAGCATGCCGATCGTGACGACGGCGGCGACCTCGCCGACCCGCTCGATCTGCTCGTTGAAGCTCAGCATCGCGTGGGCCATGAAGGCGGGTGCCCGACGCCGGTCGGTGGCGAGCTCGGCATTGGCGACATCGGGGTCGGCGTGCGCGGCCGCGATGTCGGGTTCCTCGGCCCCGTCCTTGCCCTGCGGCGCCGGACCGCCTTCCTTTCCCCGGCCACGCGGTGCGGCCTCGGCGCTTGAGCGCTGCTCCAGCCGGCGCAACGCCACCCCGGCAGCGAACACGGCAAGGAAGCCGTAGGCGTGGGCCAGGATGGCGACGCCGTACGCCAGCCCGATCAACCCCAGCGCGAGGAAGTTGTCCAGGCCGACCGCCTCGCGGTGGGTGCGGCGCAGGTAGAGCACGAGCTGCCCGACCGCGGTGCCGAGCCCGGCGCCGATGCCGATGCCCGCGACGGTGGCCCAGACCAGGTCGACCGCCGCCCAGCGCCAGCCCCAGGCACCGATCTCGTGCAGACCGAGCAGGCCGAGACCGAGCATGACGAAGGGGAACGCCGTGCCGTCGTTGAGGCCGGCTTCGCCGGTCAGGCTGAAGCGCAGGCGATCGCGATCGGTGGGCTCGGCGATCTGCACGTCGGAAGCGAGCACGGGGTCCGTCGGCGCCAGGATGGCGCCGAGGAGAATCGCGCCGCCGAGCGGCAGCTTGAGCAGGAGGACGCCGAGCGCAGCGATGAGCGCCACCGTCACCAGCATCGACACGCTGGCCAGACGCAACGGCAGCATCCAGCGGCCGTTGTCCAGGCCGAGGCTCATCTTCAGTCCCGAGGTGAAGAGGGACAGCACGACGACCACCTCGGCCAGCCGCTCGAGGAGGACCGTGTGCGACACGACCGTGAGCGACGACCAGCCGAGCCAGAGCGGGCTCGTCGCCGCACCGACGCCCAGGTAAAGCATCGAGGTGCTGAGCGGCAGCCGCGCCAGCAGCGAGACGCTCAAGCCCATCAGGATCAACAGGAGGCCGACGAAGGCCGACCACGCGGCGAATTCCATGGGCCGGGTTCGGTTGACGAAGCAGCGGACCTTAGCAGAGCCGCCGGACCGTCGTCGGCGTCTGCAACACTTGCCAGGCCGCCCAGCGTGCCGCCGCCGAGCTGGCGCGGGAGGGCTGCGGCCGGGGGAGCGCGCCACGTCCAGACAGGAACAGGCGGCGGGCCCCGCCACCGGCTTCAGGTGTTCGGGATCCAGCCCTCGACCGGATCGACCGATTCCGGCATGCCGTGGTTCGGCAGCCACGACGCGCGCGCAGCCTGCACGAGGCAGAGCACCGCGTCGAGGCGGTCGCCGCTCGCTTCGCCGAGGAGCGAAGCGCGCAAGTCCGCGTCGGCGATCATCAGCGCGAGCGAGGACCCCGCCGCGTCCTGCTCCAGCGCATGCACGATCGCCGCACGCGCCGCGGCTCGATCGGGAAGGTCCCGGTTCTTGTACGAGCGCCGCTCGATGAGCGAGTGCGCTAGGCGGCGCGGATAGGCCTCGAGCGCGATGCGCTGCGGATCGCCGGCGTGCAGCCCGGCGATGGTCACGCCGCTGGCAAGCAGGCGCTGCATGCCCTCGTAGTACATCAGGCCGACCGGCACGTAGCGGGTCTGCAGGGCGCTCGTCGGCAGGACCGCGGCGGCGCGGTCGCTGACGCGGTGCGGCAGGCGCGAGCCCGGCGGCCGCGCGTTGCTCCAGGCATCGATGTAGGCGCGCCAGGCCATCCGGTTCGCGCAGCGGGCGCGCACGGCCGCCATCACCTCGGCACAGGTGCGGCCGAGCCGGTTGCCGTCGACGAACGCGCGCGGCAGGCCGAACGGGAAGTCGAAGGCGCCGAGCCAGGGCCCCGGGGTCTGCAGCCAGGCTTCGAACGCGCCGAGCGTCGTCAGCGACTCGATCGCCCGCAGCAGCAGGCGCTCCCCCTCGATCCGCCCCGTCGCGATCGTGATCGGCTTGCGGCGTGACGGACTGCAGGTGAAGTCGATGCCGGCGAACAGCACGCTCTCGGAGACTTCGGCAGGCGGCGACATGGGGCGGCGATTGTCGACGTTACAGTGGCCGCCATGGACAACCCGATCCTGGTCGAAGCCCTGCGCGGCGGCACGCTCGAGTCGATGCATCGCGGCGCCGTCGCCGTCGTCGACGCCGACGGGGCCGTCGTGGTCTCGCTCGGCGACATCCGCCGGCCGGTCTTCCCGCGCTCGGCGGTCAAGGTGCTGCAGGCCCTGCCGCTGATCGAGAGCGGCGCCGCCGACCAGCTCGGCCTCGACGACGAGGAGCTCGCTGTCGCCTGCGCCTCGCACGGCGGCGAGCCGGCGCACACGACCGCGGTCGAGCGCATGCTCGGCAAGGCCGGACTCGATGCGGCGGCGCTCGAGTGCGGCACGCAGTGGCCGTCGTCCGAGCGCGCCGCACGCGCCCTGGCGGCGGCCGGGCGCGAGGCCGGCGCGATCACCAACAACTGCTCGGGCAAGCACGCCGGCTTCCTGTGCCTCGCCTGTCGAATGCACGGCGGTGCCGGCGACCTGCGCCGCTTCGCCCGGGGCTACGTCGGGCCCGAGCACCCGGTGATGCGGACGATCACGGCGGCGCTCCAGGCGAGCACCGGCTTCGACCTCGCGCAGGCACCGGGCGGCACCGACGGCTGCTCGATACCGACCTTCGCGATCCCGCTCGCCGACCTGGCCCTCGCCTTCGCCCGCGTCGGCGCCGGCACCGGGCTCGCCCCCGGCCACGCGGCCGCAGCCCAGCGGCTGCGCCGCGCCGTGGCCCGACATCCGTTCATGGTCGCCGGCAGCGGCCGCTTCGACACCAAGGTGATGGAGCGGCTCGGCGAGCGCGTCTTCTGCAAGGTCGGCGCGGAAGGCGTGTTCTGCGCCGCCCTCCCCGACCGGGGCCTCGGCGTCGCCATCAAGATCGACGACGGCAACAACGCCCGGGCCGCGGAGGTGGCGATGGCCGCCGTCATCGAGGCGTTCGTGCACCTCGACGACGCCGAGGCGGTCTTCATGCGTGGCCTCAGCGATGCGACGCTGCGGAACTGGAACGGCATCGAGGTCGGGTCGCTGCGCGCGACGAGCGCGCTGCGCGACGGACTCGGCGCCTAGTCGATCCAAGAGGAGTCGAGGACATGGCTTCGCACCCTTCCGCACCCCACATCGCGCCCATCGAGCGGCGCCTCGCCGCGATCGAAAGCGTCCTCGACGAGCGCGGCCTGACCGCCAACAACGTCGTCGCCGAGCTCGAGCACCTGGCGCTGGAGGAGTGGCTGCCGCAGAACGGCGCCCGGGTCGTCGCCAGGGCCTGGACCGACCCGGCCTTTCGCGCCCGCCTGCTCGCCGACGGCCGCTCCGCGGTGGCCGAGCTCGGGCTGACGATGCCGCGCCATCACCGCCACCTGGTGGTGCTCGAGAACACGCCGACGGTGCAGAACGTCATCTGCTGCACGCTGTGCTCGTGCACCGCGTTCACGATCGTCGGCCTGCCGCCCGACTGGTACAAGGACCTCGAGTACCGGGCCCGTGTCGTGCGGCAGTCGCGCACCGTGCTGCGCGAGATGGGGCTCGACCTGCCGCCCGAGGTCGAGATCCGCGTCAGGGACACCACCCCCGATACCCGCTACAAGGTGCTTCCCGTCCAGCACGCCGCGACCGTCGGCTGGCCGGAGGCCGATCTCGCGCGCATCGTCACCCGCGACTCGATGATCGGCGTCGCCCGCCTCTAGGAACGAGACCATGGACGGCATGCACGACCTCGGCGGCAGGCAGGGTTTCGGCCCGATCCGCCACGCGCCCGACGCGCCGGCCTTCCACGAGCCCTGGGAAGTGCGCGTCAACGCGCTCTACGCGCTCGCGGTCCGCCTCGGCGTCTTCAACATGGACGAATACCGGCACGCGATCGAGCGCATGGAGCCGCGCCACTACCTGTCGGCGAGCTACTACGAACGCACGCTCACCAGCCTGGCGAGCTTGTGCGTGGAAAAGCGCCTGCTGACGCGCGAGGAGCTCGACCGGCGCTGCGGCGGTGCCTTCCCGCTGGCATCGCCCAGCGCGCCCGGGCGCAGCAACGTCGCGGGCCGGGAACGCTTCCGTCCCGGCGACCGCGTCCGGGTCCGTGCCGACTTCGTTCCGGGCCATGTCCGCATGCCGGGCTACATCCGCGGCAAGTCCGGGGTCGTCGTCAGCGAGTCGCCGCCCTACCCGTTCCCCGACGCTCACGCCCACGGCGTCGACGCCGCCGACGAGCCGACCTACGACGTGCGCTTTCGCACCGAGGAGCTGTGGCCCGACTGCGCCGATGCGGCGCTGGTCCACGTCGGCGTGTTCCAGAGCTACCTGGAAAGGCTCGAGTAGCTCGCCAGCAGCGCCTCGAGCGACTGCATCGTGTCGGCCTCGTGCAGGGGCTTGTCGCCCCGGATGCGCAGCATGCGCGGGAAGCGCACGGCGATCCCGCTCTTGTGCCGGGCGCTGCGATTGATGCCCTCGAAGCCGAGCTCGAAGACCAGGCTCGGCCGGACGCTGCGCACCGGCCCGAACTTCTCGAGCGTGCTCTGGCGGATGACGCGGTCCACGACCTTGAACTCCTCGTCGGTCAGGCCCGAGTACGCCTTGGCGAAGGGCACCAGCTGCAGCGCGCCGGCCGCCGGCGGCTCGCGCCGGGCGATCGCCTCGACGACCGCCTGCGCCTCGGCGGCGTCGGCCGGGGCCCGGCTCCAGACGGCGAAGGTGTAGTCGGTGTAGACGCTGGCCCGGCGGCCATGCCCGGCCTGCGCGTAGACCAGCACCGCGTCGACGCTCAGCGGATCGATCTTCCACTTCCACCACGTGCCGGCGGCGATGTCTTCCTGCTTGCGCCGGCCGGTGCCGTAGCGCGCGAGGCGGTGCTTCAGCATCAAGCCCTCGACGCCGCGCGCGCGCGATTCGGCGCGCAGCTCGGCGAGCGCAGCCCAGTCCGGGCCCGACTGGAGCGGCGACAGCTGGATCGCTGCGCGGTTCGGCGGCTCCCCGGCACCCGCCAGCGCGCCCAGCACCGCTTCGAGCCGCCGGCGGCGCTCGACCTGCGGCTGCTCGCGCAGGTCGACGCCGCCCTGCTCGAGGACGTCGTAGGCGATGTAGCCGACGGGCGCATCGGCGAGCACCTTCTTCGTCAGCAGCTTCCTGCCGATGCGCTGCTGCAGCAGCGCGAAGGGCGCGACGCCGCCCTCCTTCCAGACCACGATCTCGCCGTCGAGCACGGTGCCGTCGGGCAGGGGTCGGGCCATGGCGACGATCTCCGGAAAGCGGTCGGTGACGAGCTCTTCGCCGCGCGACCAGATCCACGCCTGGCCGGCACGCCTGACGACCTGGGCCCGGATGCCGTCGTACTTCCACTCGACGAGCCAGTCGGCCGGATCGGCGAGGCGGGCCGCGAGCCCGGCCGGCGCCAGGTCGAGCGCGTGCGCCAGGAAGAAGGGGTAGGGCTGGCCGATGTCGGCCGGGCCGACGTCGCCCTCGGCGGTGAGCTGCGCGAAGCGGTCGGCGCTCGGCGTCGACCTGCCGTCGGTGTAGCCCATCATCCGCTGCGCCACGCGCTTGGCGTCGACGCCGGCGCCCTCGGCGAGCGCCCGCTGCACGAGCAGCCGGCTGACGCCGACGCGAAAGCCGCCGCCGATCAGCTTGTTGAGGAGGAAGCGGCCCGAGGTGTCGAGCTCGTCCCAGTACGAGGCGACGCGCGCCGCCTGCTCCGCCGGCGCGAGGCCGCGCAGCGGCAGCAGCCGTTCCTCGACCCAGGTGGCGAGGCCGAGGTCGCTCTCGTGCGCGGGCGGCGGCAGCACGTGCGCGACGGTTTCGGCGAAGTCGCCGACCGCCTGGTAGCAGGCGTCGAACAGCCACGGCGGGGTGCCGGCCCGCTCGCAGGCGAGCGCGTTCAGCACGGCACCGGGAACGACCTGGCGCGGCTTGCCGCCAGCCAGGAAGTACACCGCCCACGCGGCGTCGGCCGGGGCCGCGGCCGCGAAGTAGCGCTTCAGCGCATCGACCTTGGCGCTCGTCGCCGTCGTCGCGTCGAGCTCGTCGAAGAGCCGCGCGAACCGCTTCATGCGCCCGCGTCCTCCTGCTCGTCGTTCTCGCCGTACTCGGTCTCGAACGCGCTGGCCTGGAGCCCCTGGTCGGTGAGCCAGCGCACCATCACCGCCTCGTAGCCGTGCGTGACGATGACGCGCTCGGCGCCGGTCGCGGTGATCGCCCGCTGCAGCCCGGGCCAGTCGGCATGGTCGCTGAGGACGAAGCCGCGGTCGACCGAGCGGCGCCGCCGCGCCCCGCGCAGCTGCATCCAGCCGCTGGCGAAGGCATCGCTGTAGTCGCCGAAGCGGCGCGTCCAGGTCGAGTTCTGCGCCGACGGCGGGGCCACGATCAGGGCCCGCTTCAGCACTGCCTTGTCCTTGATGTCGGTCGCGATCGGCGTCTCCGGCAGGTCGACGCCGGCGGCGCGGTAGGCCCGGTTGAGCGGCTCGACGGCTCCATGAACGAGGATCGGCCCGATCGAGCGGTCGACGCCGCGCAGGATGCGCTGCGCCTTGCCGAAGCTGTAGCCCAGCAGCAGGCTAGGGCGGCCGCTCTCGGCGTTGCCGCGCCACCAGGCGTCGATCGACGCGAACAGCTCGGCCTGCGGCTGCCAGCGGTAGATCGGCAGGCCGAAGGTCGACTCGGTGATGAAGCAGTGGCAACGCACCGGCTCGAACGGCGTGCAGGTCTGGTTGTCCTCGCGCGGGTCGGCGCTGCTGCCGGCCACGTAGTAGTCGCCCGAGGCGACCCAGACCCTGCCCCCGTGCTCGAGGCGCACCTGTGCCGAGCCGAGCACGTGGCCGGCCGGGTGCAGGCTCAGGCGCACGCCGAAGTGATCGACGACCTCGCCGTAGCGAAGGGTCTGCAGGTCGATGTCGCCGAGGCGCGTGCGCAGCACGCCCTCGGCCGGCGCCGCCGCCAGGTAGTGCGTGTTGCCGCGCCGCGAGTGGTCGGCGTGCGCATGCGTGATGACGGCGCGGTCGACCGGCCGCCAGGGGTCGATGTAGAAGTCGCCGGGCGGGCAGTACAGCCCTTCCTTGCGCTGGACGATCAGGTCTTCCACAGCTCCTCAGTAGCGATGCCGCGTCGCGAACAGCGCGAAGCGCATCGCCGCGTAGGCCATCCAGGCGAGCGTCCGATGGACGAAGGGGCGCTGCCGGTGGTGCGCCGGCTCGACGCGCTGGCCGCCGCTGCGTACCGCTTCCATGAGGTGCCCGCGCAGCTCGCCGGCGAAGGCGTCGTCGCGGACGAAGACGTTGGCCTCGCGGGCGAGAAGAAGGCTGAGCGGGTCGAGGTTGGACGAGCCGACGGTGGCCATCGCGCCCTGGGCGCCGTCGAACACCGCGACCTTGGCGTGCAGGAAGCTCGGCGCGTACTCGATGATCTCGATGCCGGCGTCGAGCAGCATGCCGTAGAGGGCGCGGCTCGTGTGGTGTTGCATGAAGTACTCGTAGCGCCCCTGCACCAGCAGCGTGATGCGCACGCCGCGCCGGGCGGCGCGGATGAGGGCGCGCTGCAGGTGGATGCCCGGCACGAAGTAGGCGTTGGCGATGACGATCTCGCGCTGCGCCTGGCCGATGGCGAAGCGGTACGAGTGCTCGATGCGCTTGCGGAAGCGCAGGTTGTCGCGCAGCACCAGGCCGGCGAGCACGCCGGCCTGCCCGGGCACCGCCGGCCGGTCGAGGCTGTTCGCGCGCAGGTGCTCGTCGGTCATGTCGGCGCCGGCCTCGGCGGCCTTGCCCATCGAGGCGAGCGCGGCGTCGAAGTCGTAGTGGCGCGCCTCGTGCGCCGCCTTCAGCCGCAGCCAGAGCCGGGTCATGGTCTCGTGCGCGTCGCGGACCAGCGGCCCCGACGCACGCACGGCGAAGTCGAGGCGGGGCTTCTCGAGCGGGCCGTGCGTCGGGTCGATGAAGTCGTCGAGCAGGTTGATGCCGCCGCAGAAGGCGACGCGGCCGTCGACCACGCAGAGCTTGCGGTGCAGGCGCCGCCAGCGCCCCGGCAGCAGCACGCGCCAGCCGCGCGCCGGGTTGTAGACGGCCCATTGCACGCCCGCCGCCTGCCAGCGCGCACGCCAGTCGGCCGGGATCCCGCCGGTGCCGATCCCGTCGACGACGACGCGCACTCGCAGGCCGCGCGCACCGGCGCGCTCGAGCGCGTCGGCCACGGCAAGCACGGCGCCGGTGAACTGGAAGATGTAGGTCTCGAGCAGGACCTCGGCGCGCGCCGCGTCGATCGCCTCGACCATGGCGTCGAACATCGCCGCGCCGTTCTTCAGCAGCGTGAGCCGGTGGCCCGGCTGAAGCGCGCGCGTCTGCACGACACCGCGGGATTCAGCACGGACGTTCACGCCAGGGCGAGCTCGGCCACGAGCGGGAGGTGATCCGACATTCGCGCCCACACGGCACCGCGGGGCACCGACGTCGAGTGGCAGCGGAAGCCGCGCGTGTAGATCCGGTCCATCGAGAACAGCGGCAGGCGCGACGGGAAGGTGTTGACGTGGGCCGGCGTGTCGCCCGGCACCGCGGCGCGAAAGAGATCGCAGTCCGTCATCGGCACGTCGAGCCGGTCGCCCCAGTCGTTGAAGTCGCCGGCGACGATGACCGCCTCCTGCGCCGGCACGTGGCGGGCGATGAAATCGGCGAGGCGCTGGACTTGGCGGACCCGGCTCGAATGGATGAGGCCGAAGTGGGCGACGATGGCGTGGACGAGCGTGCCGTTCCACGTCAGGCGCACGTGCAGCAGGCCGCGCTGCTCGAAGCGGTGATCGGACACGTCGTGATGGCCCACCTCGTCGATCGGCCAGCGCGACAGCAGCGCGTTGCCGTGCTCGCCGTGGCGCGTCACCGCGTTGGTGCGGTAGGCGACCTCGTAGCCCTCGGGCGCCAGGTAGTCGGCCTGCGGCATGCGCGGCCAGCCGAAGCGCGTGTCCGGGAAGTGTCTCGCCGCGGCCCGGTTCATGTTGCGAACTTCCTGCAGGAAGACGAGGTCGGCGTCGAGGGCCTCGATGCCGAGCACCAGGTTGTGGATCTCGAGGCGCTTGCGGGGGCCGACACCGCGGACGCCCTTGTGGATGTTGTAGGTCGCCACGCGAAGGACGTGGCTGGGGTGCTGGGTGGTGTGGAAGGGGCGCATCTGGGGGTTGAATGGAGCAAGCGGCGCGCCGGGTCACGACCGCCTGGGCAGCTGGAGAACCGCTTCCGCGTTCGACGGCGAGAAGCACCGGTCGGCCGCCTCGCGCCAGGGCAGCCACTCGAAGCGCAGGTGCTCGCGCGGCGCCACGCGCACCGGCGTGTCGCGCGGCACCTGCAGGCCGAACACGTGCTCCGTGTTGCGGCTCACGCCGGCAGCATAGCGATGGCGCCAGACCGGATAGATGTCGTAGACATTGGCGAGCTGCCAGTCGACCAGCCGCTCGTCTGGCACCGCGGGCGAGCCGATCGCGATCCCGGTTTCCTCGCCCACCTCTCGGACGCAGGTCTGCCGCAGCGGCTCGTCGGCCGTCTCCCTGGACCCGGTCACGCTCTGCCAGAAGCCCGGCGCATCGGCGCGCTCGAGCAGCAGCACGTCGAGATCGGCGCTGTGGATCACCACCAGCACCGACTCGGGGATCTTGTAACGCGACCGCGCCTCCGTCATCGCGGCCGGCCGGGCGCCGGGCCGCTCCCAAGCCCGGACGCGCCCCCGCGGGGGGCAGCGAACGAAGTGAGTGTGGGGGCCGTCATCCCACTTGCGTGTTGCGCAGGCGGATGTGCAGCTCGCGCAGCTGCTTCTCGTCGACCGGACCGGGCGCGTTGGTCAGCAGGTCCTGGGCGCGCTGCGTCTTCGGGAAGGCGATGACGTCGCGCAGCGACTCGGCGCCGGTCATCAGCATGACGAAGCGGTCGAGGCCGATGGCGATGCACCGTGCGGCGGTGCGCCGTACTGCAGCGCATCGAGGAGGAAGCCGAACTTCGCCTGCGCTTCCTCGGCGCCGATCTTCAGGGCCCGGAAGACCTTGCTCTGCACGTCCTCGCGGTGGATCCGGACCGAGCCGCCGCCGAGCTCCTGGCCGTTGAGGACGACGTCGTAGGCCTTGGCGATGCAGCGGCCCGGGTCGGTCTCGAGCCAGTCCTCGTGGCCGTCCTTCGGGCTCGTGAACGGGTGATGCATGGCGCTCCAGCGCTGCTCGGCCTCGTCGTGCTCGAACATCGGGAAGTCGACGACCCAGAGCGGCGCCCACTCGCCCTCGACGAGGCCGCGGGCCTTGCCGAACTCGCTGTGCCCGACCTTGACGCGCAGCGCGCCGAGCGCGTCGGCGACGATCTTGGCCTTGTCGGCCCCGAAGAAGATCAGGTCGCCGTCCTTCGCGCCGGTGCGCTGCAGGATCTCGGCGAGCGCGGCGTCGTGCAGGTTCTTGACCACCGGCGACTGCAGTCCCTCGCGGCCCTTGGCCGCGTCGTTGACCTTGATCCAGGCCAGGCCCTTGGCGCCGTAGATCTTGACGAACTCGGTATAGCCGTCGATCTCGCCGCGGCTCATCTCGCCGCCCCCCGGCACCCGCAGCGCGGCGACGCGGCCGTCCTGCGCCTTGGCCGGCGTCGAGAAGACCTTGAAGTCGACCTCCTTCATGACGTCGGTGAGCTCGGTGAGCTCGAGCTTGACGCGCAGGTCCGGCTTGTCGGAGCCGAAGCGCCGCATCGCGTCGGCGTACGTCATCACCGGAAAGGCCGGCAGCACGACCCCGATCGCGTGCTCGACGGTGCTGCGGATCATGCGCTCGAACATCGTCCGGATCTCTTCCTCGTCGAGGAACGAGGTCTCGATGTCGATCTGCGTGAACTCGGGCTGCCGGTCGGCGCGCAGGTCCTCGTCGCGGAAGCACTTGGTGATCTGGTAGTAGCGGTCGAAGCCGGCCACCATAAGCAGCTGCTTGAACAGCTGCGGGCTCTGCGGCAGCGCGAAGAACATGCCGTCGTGGACGCGGCTCGGCACCAGGTAGTCGCGCGCGCCCTCGGGCGTGCTCTTGGTGAGCATCGGCGTCTCGATGTCGATGAAGCCGTTGGCGTCGAGGAACTTGCGCACCTCCATCGCCACCCGGTAGCGCAGCATCAGGTTGCGCTGCATCTGCGGCCGGCGCAGGTCGAGCACGCGATGGGTCAGCCGGGTCGTCTCGGAGAGGTTTTCCTCGTCGAGC
>NZ_JANODC010000452.1:0-2030 GCF_031412495.1 Rhizobacter sp.
TCGCCAAGGAGATGACGCAGAAGAGCCTGCCCGAGATCGGCGAGCTGTTCGGCGGGCGCGACCACACGACGGTGCTGCACGCGGTGCGCAAGATCTCCGCCGAGCGGCAGAAGAACACCGATCTCAATCATCAGCTGCACGTGCTCGAACAGACGCTCAAGGGCTGAGCCGATGCGAGCACCACGATCACGAACCTGTCAAGCAACAACGCTGGGGACAACTTGGACGGGAAGAGCGGTCTGCGCACCGCCCGGTGCCGTTTGCGCAAGTTGTTCGCTTTCGACGACAGCGGCGACAGGCCTCCGTCGACAGGCTTCGGGGCTGGCTAAGTCACTGTCGCAAGGAAGGAAAATAGGCTTGTCCACAAAAAGCGCCGCCGCCTACTACGACAACCATCTTGAGAGGTTGACATGATCGTCTTGAAAGCAGCACAGGAAAAATTCCTGAGCGCCCTGCAGGCCGTCTCGGGAATCGTCGAGCGCCGGCACACCTTGCCCATCCTCGCCAACGTGCTGATCAGGAAGACCGGCGGGCAGATCGAGTTCACGACCAGCGATCTCGAGATCCAGGTGCGCACGAGCGCCGAGCTCGGCGGCGAGGCGTCGAACTTCTCCACGACCGTGGGCGCGCGCAAGCTGATCGACATCCTGCGTTCCCTGCCGAGCGACCAGGTGGTGACCCTGACGGCCACGCAGTCCAAGCTGACGCTGGCCGGCGGCAAGAGCCGCTTCACGCTGCAGACGATGCCGGCCGACGACTTTCCGCTCGTGCAGGAGTCGGCCGACTTCGGGCCGATGTTCAGCGTGCCGCAGAAGACCTTGCGCGGCCTGGTCGCGCAGGTGCACTTCGCGATGGCGGTGCACGACATCCGCTACTACCTCAACGGCATCCTCTTCGTCGCCGAAGGCAGGAGCCTCACCCTCGTCGCCACCGACGGGCACCGGCTGGCGCTGGCCCAGGCGACGCTCGAGAGCGATATTCCGAAGCAGGAGGTGATCCTGCCGCGCAAGACCGTCCTCGAGCTGCAGCGGCTGCTGCGTGACGACGACGAGCCGATCGATATGCGCTTCGCAGCGAACCAGGCGAAGTTCTCGTTCGCCGGCATGGAGTTCGTGTCCAAGCTCGTCGAAGGCAAGTTCCCCGATTACAACCGCGTCATCCCGAAGAACCACAAGAACAAGGTCACGCTCGGCCGTTCGCCTCTCCTACAGAGCCTGCAGCGGGCGGCGATCCTGACGAGCGAGAAGTTCAAGGGCGTGCGCGTCAACATCGAGCCCGGCACCCTGCGCATCGCCTCCAGCAACGCCGAGCAGGAAGAAGCGATGGAAGAGCTCGAGATCGACTACGGCGGTGACGCCATCGAGATCGGCTTTAACGTCACCTACCTGATCGACGCGCTCACGAACATGGGCCAGGAGATGGTGACGATGGAGCTGCAGGACACCAACTCGAGCGCGCTCATCACCGTCCCGGATCAGGCCGGCTTCAAGTACGTCGTGATGCCGATGCGGATCTGAAGAAAAAGAAGAAGACGTGACCACACCCTCGATGACCTCCAAAGACAACGACCACGACAAGAAGCCCGAGATCGCCGGCACGCACACCGACATGGCGGCCAAGGCGACGAACAGCCCCTTGCCGGTACCCGGCTCGACGCCGCCAGGTAACGACAGCGTGCTGCGCACCGGTGCCGACGGCGACGGCAGCCAGGACGTCTACGGCGAAGGCAGCATCCAGATCCTCGAGGGCCTCGAGGCGGTGCGCAAGCGCCCGGGCATGTACATCGGCGACACGTCCGACGGCACCGGCCTGCACCACCTCGTCTTCGAGGTCGTTGACAACTCGATCGACGAGGCGCTGGCCGGCTTCTGCGACGACATCGTCGTCACCATCCACACCGACAACTCGGTCTCGGTGATCGACAACGGCCGCGGCATCCCGACCGGCGTGAAAATGGACGACAAGCACGAGCCGAAGCGCTCGGCGGCCGAGATCGCCCTGACCGAGCTGCACGCCGGCGGCAAGTTCAA
>NZ_JANODC010000453.1:0-8601 GCF_031412495.1 Rhizobacter sp.
CGAACGCGGCCACGCCACCCGCGGCCAGCAGGCCGGCAACGGCGGCGATGGCCGGCCAGCGCTTCGGCCGCACCGGCGCTGCCGGGCCGCTGGCGCCAGCAGGGTGCGGTGGCGCAGCGGCAGCGGCCGTCGCCGGCGCGAGAACGGGACTGCCGTCGCCGATGGCACGCGTGGCTTGCACCGTCCCCGGCCAGCCGGTGTTGCCCGTCGGCGCCGGCCCCGGCCCGTCCCTGTGCAACGGCGGCAAGTCGATGCGCGCCGTGGTGCCGAGGCCCGGCAAGGCGGCGGCCGGGGCACCGCCGGACGACGTCAGGTCATGGCGGAAGGCGTCGATCGACGCCGTGCGCTGGTCGGGCAGCACGACCAGGGCGCGGTCGATCGCCGCCAGGAAATGCGGGTTGTAGCGGCCGGCTGCACGATCGACGAGAGGGACGTACGAGTCGCCGAACATGCGACCGACGGAGGCCGGCGGCGTCTTGCCGGTGATGATCCAGTGCACCACCGCCGCCAGGGCGTACACATCGGTCCACGGACCCTGCTTCAGGCCCGGCACCTCGGCGTACTGCTCGACCGGGGCGTAGCCCGGCTTCAGGATCGCGGTGAGCGCCTGCGTCATGTCGCCGATGACGCGCCGGGCGGCACCGAAGTCGAGCAGCAGCGGCCGCTCGTTGGGGGCGAGCAGCATGATGTTGTCGGGCGCGATGTCGCGGTGGAAGCACTGCGAGCCGTGCAGCATCGACAACGCGTGGCAGATCGGTTCCAGCAGGCCCAGGATCCACGCCTCGTCGGGAGGTTGCGCAAAGCGGCGCACCGCGTCACGCACGGTCACGCCCTCGTAGAACGGCATCACCATGTAGGCCGTCCCGTGCGCCTCCCAGAAGCGGTAGACCTTGACCAGCGCCGGGTGGTCGAACTGGGCGAGCAGCTTGGCTTCGTTGATGAAGCTCTTCATCCCGGCCTCGAACGTCTCCTGGTGCCGTTCGGAGCGAGGCCGCACATCGGTCTGGCCGGCCCGGAAGGCGATCGACGAAGGCATGTACTCCTTCAGCGCCACCTTGCGGTCGAGCGAGTGGTCCCAGGCCAGGTAGACGATGCCGAAGCCGCCTTCGCCGAGGGTCTGCGTCAGTTCGAACTCGCCGAGGCGCGTGCCGGTGGGCAGCGTATGCGTTTGCTGGCCGGTGGCGGCGGAAGCGGCAGGCGCCGGCTCGGCGCGCTCCGTCCCGGGCGCGACACGCGCCGTCGGGCGGCCGGCTCCTGGCGGCCGGACGACGGTCCGATCGTCTTCCTCGTCCGGGTTCATGTGGGGCCGGATCGTACAGGGTGGGGCGCGCCGCTCACCCGTGCGGCCGCGACTTCCAGACGCTCGCCAGCCAGGGCTGCTGCTCGCGCGGCAGGCCGGGCGGCCGGTAGTAGTGCTCGAGCTCGTCGAAGCCGGCCGCGGCCATGAACGCACGCCACCCGGCCAGGCCGTGCCAGACGCCGTAGCGCTCGCCGCGCCAGCCCTCCTCGCCCGCGCCGCGCGGGTTGGAGCTGAGCAGGATGCCGCCCGGCTTCAGCGTCGCGCGGAGCTCGCGCAGCACGCGCGGCAGCTCGGCGCTCGGCACGTGGAACAGCACGGCGTTGGCGAACACGCCATCGAATCGTGCCGCCGGCAGGGCCATGCGCAGCAGGTCGCCCTGCCAGACCTCGCAGCCGCTGTGCGCGCGCGCCATCGCGGCGAAGCGCGGCGAGCCTTCGAAGCCGATCGCGACATGGCCGAGAGCCGTGAGCGTCTTCAGGTCGCGGCCCGGTCCGCAGCCGAGGTCGAGCAGGGGCGAAGGCGGCGGCCCGGGCAGGTGGCGCAGCAGGGCGTCGATGTTCTCGCGAACGTCGTGGTCGCGCGTGCCGGCCCAGAACGCTTCCGCGCGCTCGTCGTAGTGGGCGAGCGTCGTCGCGGCGATGCGCGCGAGTTCCTCGGGGGGAAGAGGCATTTCGTCGGGGCTTCAGCGCTTCTCGAGGTACAGGAACAGGCCGTCGATGGCTGCGCCCTGCTCCTCGCGGATCGGCTGCCGCAGGCTGCGCGCGACGGCGCAGCCGTGCCGCGCGGCCAGGCCCAGCAGGTAGGGCTCGGTGTGCGCGTAGCGAAGGCTCGGCCGCAGCTCGAACCCGGTGTCACCCCGGGCCAGCTCCACCGAGAAGCCGAACACGCCGCCTCGATCCAGCACGCGATGCACGCCTTCGAACACCCGCTCGAGGTCGCCGATGTAGATGAACACGTCCGCCGCCAGCACCAGGTCGTGGCGCTCGCCGGTGCGCTGCAGGTGCTCGACGATGTCCGCCTGGATCAGCTCCGCGTACACGCCGAGCGCGCGGGCCCGCTCGAGCATGGCGCCGGAGAGGTCGAGCCCGTCGAGCCGCGCCACCGTGGGCTTCAGCAGCGGCCCGCACAGGCCGGTGCCGCAGCCGAGGTCGAGCCCGTGCGAGAACCGGCGCCCGCCGAGGCCCTCGACCAGCACTGCATGCGCCCGATAGCGCAGCGCGTGCAGCAGGTGGTCGTCGAAGCTTTGCGCGTAGCCGTCGAAGAGCGCCGCGACGTAGTTGTCGGGCGGCCGGGGCGGCGCCGGTTCGTCGCGCACCGAGGCGAGGAAGTAGCGGTGCAGCGGGGCGTCGGCGCCGTGCGCCATGGCCTGCTCGAAGCAGTGCGCGGCCTCCGCGAAGCGCTTCGTGTCGCGCAGGATGCCGCCGCGGTTGCTCCACGCCTGGGCATGGGCCGGGTCGGCGCCGAGCGCCTTCTCGTAGGAGGCCAGGGCTTCGGCGTGGCGGTCGAGCAGCTGCAGGGTCTGGCCGTGCCGGAACCACGCCTCGCCGTCGCCGGGCCGCAGCGCCAGCACGGCGGTGAAGTCGCGCAGGGCATCGGCAGGACGGGCCAGCATGTTGTGGGCGAGGCCGCGGTGAAAGAGGTCGGTGGCGCGGCCGCGATCGATTTCGAGCGCCCGGTCGTGGCTGGCGACGGCCGCATCGGGCCGGCCCAGGTCGGCCAGCGCGATGCCTCGATGCGACCAGGCGTCGGCGGCGGCGGCGTCGATCGCCACGGCTCGGTCGAGAACGTCGAGCGCCTCGTCGGGTCGGCCGAGCTTCAGGCGCAGCGCACCGAGGTTGACCAGGATCGAGATCCGCTCGGGGGCCCGCGCCAGGGCGTCCTCGAAGCAGGCTTCAGCGAGCTCGAGGCGTCCGCCCTCGAAGTGAGTGACTCCTTCGACAAAGTCAGCGCGTGCCCCTTCCAGGTCCTGGGTCATGAATGCATTCTTTTCCGCTCGCGGCGACCGCTCCCGACGCGCTGCCGCCGGTGGCGATTCTCGCCTGCAGCCGCGGCACGTTGCTTGCCTTGTCGAGGCAAACCCTCGCCCCTTCCCCGGCACGGAGCACCCATGAGACTGGATGAGTTGAACGGACAGTACGAACACCTGCGCAGCGAGCTCGACGCTGCCTATTCCGCCCCGGTGTGGGACAGCCAACGGATCAATCTGATCACCGAGCAGATGGTCCCGGTCGAGATGGCCCTGGCGTCGTTCCAGGCGTCGCGCGGCAACGAGTTTGGAGGCACCCATGTCTAGCGGTTACGAAGCGACGCCGATCGTCGAACCCTGGGGCGACAGCGGCTGGAAAGCCGGCGTCCTGCTGAGCTCGGGCGACCCGCGCGGCGACCGCCCGGCAAAATGCCTGGGCGAGCAGCTTTTCCCCTCGCGCGAGGACGCATTCGAATTCGCGTCCTCCGAGTACGGCGGCCTGGGCCGTTCCTAGACGTTCCGATCCGGCTTCGACGGCGCGCCCGGCAGGCGGATCCGCGACGAGGTCGTGGTCTTCGTCCGCTGCGCCTGGCGCAGGTAGTCGAGGCCGCGCCGGTTCCGCTCGGCCGTGGGCGCCGCGACGCAGTCCTGCGGGACGACCACCTCGTAATCGCGCATGCGCGCGTCGGTCGCGCTCATGACGATGCACTGGTCCGTCGCGACGCCGGTGAGGACGAGGCTGTTCACGCGCAAGTGGCGCAGGAGCAGGTCGAGCGGCGTGGCGAAGAAGGCCGAATGCTTGGGCTTGAGCACCGAGTAGTCGTCCGGACCGGGGCGCAAGGCCTCGACGATGCGACGGCCGGGCCCGTTGTCCTTCTGCATCGACAGCAGCACGAGCTGGCCGAAGTCCGAGCGCCAGTAGCCGTGGTTGTCGTTGACGTAGATCGCAGGCACCCCGGCGGCCTCGCAGCGCTGCTTGAACGCGGCAATTCGCGGCGCGATTGCCGCCGCCGCCGCGGCCAGCCGGCCGGCGTTTGGGAAGTCCCAGGCGCTGATCATGTCGATGATCAGCAGCGCCTTGCCGCCATGGGCCGCTTCGGCGGCGAGGGGAGCCCGCTCGGGCGCGACCGGCATGCCGACCCCGGGGCAAGCTTCATGCCGCGGCGCCAGCCGCGCGGGGCTGCGCCGCCACCGGCCAGAGGCGCCGCATCAGCAGGTAGAGCCCGGATCCGAACAGCAGGGCCGACGCGGCGATGGCGAGCGCCAGGCGGAAGGCCGCTGCGGCGTGGAGGCTGTTTGCGAGCAGGACCGAGACCATCGGCGGGCCGACGATCTGGCCGAGGCCGTAGGTGGCCGTGAGCAAGCCGATCGTGCTGGCGCTGCCCTGCGGGCGCAGGCGCCGCGCTTCCTGCATCGCGAAGAAGGTGATCGTCGTGAAGGGAAGGCCGAGGAGCAGGCTGCCGGCAGCGAAGCCGGCCTCGGTCGGACTGACGATACCGATGCCGACGCCGAGGGCCTGGAGCGCATAGGCCGCCGCGAGCAGGCGACGCAGGTCGCCGGCGACGCGCAGGCGCGTCGACAGCAGCGCTCCGACGACGATGCCGACGCCGAAGATCGGCCAGAACAGGTCCAGCGCGGGCGAGCCGGGCAACGCCAGGCGGGCGATGACCGGCAGGAAGGTGGCGGTGACGATGTAGCCAAAGCCCGCGAGTCCGTAGGCGACGGAAAAGCAGGCGATTTCGGCGCCCGATCCCCGGCGCGGCCGGGACCCGGGGTGTCCGGCTCCGCCGCGGGCCGGCTCCACCCTCCTGGCCCCGCCGTCGGCGTCGCTGCGCAGGATCGGCCAGACCGAGGCGCTGAGGACGATCGCCATCGCGCCGAAGACGAGCCAGGCCGCATCGGCGCGTCCGTTCGCCGCCACCAGGCCGCTCGCGACCAGCCCGCTCACGACGATGCCGACGCCCGGCCCCGTGAACATCACGCCGCCGAGCGGCGAACGGCCGCATGCCGCCAGGCGCCCGAGGCACCAGCCCGTGCTGTAGACGAAGACGACGGCGCTGGCGATGCCGGCGGCGAAGCGAAAGAGCGGCCAGGTGGCGGCCACCGGCACGGCCATCGCGAGCGTCAGCGCGGCGGTGGCCACCAGGCCGGCCCGGATGCGCGCCGTCGGGGCCGGTCCGTGCCGTGCCAGGCGCGCGCCCAGCCAGGGCGAGGCAGCACAGAGGAGCGCCCCCACGAGATAGCCGGCGTAGTTGGCGCTGGCCAACCAGCTCGCGCCGGGCAGGTCGATGACGCCGTCGCGCAGCATCATGGGCAGGATCGGCGTGAAGGCGAAGCGGCCGATGCCCATCGCGACCGCCAGTGAGACCAGGCCGGCCACGGCCACGCCGAGCGGCCCCGGCGCCATCCGCAGCGCCGCCTCCTTCAACCCGGCAGGTCGATGATCTCGACCCAGTTCGGGCCCCGGCCGACCGCCTGGTCCCCACGCCGGGTCAGGGCGCCGCTGGACGGATCGATGCCGTAGCACGCCAGCCGATGCGACGCCTGGCCGACGGCGATCAGGCAGCGGCCGTCGGGGCTGACGGCGAAGCCGCGCGGCTCGGCTTCGGTCGGCACCGAGCCGATCGGCGTGAGGCGGCCGCTCGCTGGGTCGACGGCGAAGCCGGCCAGGGTGCTGGTGCGCCGCTCGCTGGCGTAGAGGAAGCGGCCGTCCGGGCGCAGGTGCAGGTCGGCGGCCCACGGCTCGTCGACCACGGCGCCGTCCGGCAGGGCGCTCACGGTCTGCAGCGACGCGAGCCGCCCGTGGGCGGCGTCGAGCGAGAGCACGTCGAGGCTGCCGTCGAGCTCGTTCAGCAGGTAGACGACCGGAAGGGCCGGGTGGAAGACGAAGTGACGCGGCCCGGCGCCGGGCCGGCCCCGCCACGCCGGCGGCTCGTTGTCGTCGAGCCGGCCGGTCCCGGCGTCGAACCGGAACTGGCGCACCAGGTCGCCGCCGAGCGAGGTGGCGAAGGCGAACCGGTTCGTCGGGTCGACCTGGATGGCGTGCGCCTTCGGCTCCGTCTCGATGACCTGGGCCGCGGCGGCGACGACGCCGTCGTCGCCGATCGGGCTGACCGCCACCCGGCTGCTGCCGTAGGAGGCGCCGAGCAGGAAGCGGCCGCGCCGGTCGGTCGAGATCCAGCACATGCTCGCCGGCAGGGGCGCCTTGCCGATCGGCCGCAGGCGGCCATCGGCCGGATCGATCGCGAAGCTGAGGACGCGGAACGGCTCGGACCGGATCGAGGCGTGCAGGACGCGGCGATCGGGCGAGACGGCGAGCGGCATGACCTGGCCGGCGCAGGGCACCCGCTGCAGCTCGGCGAGCTCGCCGCCGGCGTCGCCCGCGTCGCCGAGGCCGAGGACGGCGATGTCGTGGCTGTCGGCGTTGGCGACGTAGACGACGCTGCGCGGCCGGGTCATCGCTCGCCCTCCTCGCCGGGGCCCGAATGGGTCACTGCCCCGAGGTGGGCCGGCCCGACCAGCGCCGCGTACTTCTCCAGGACGCCGCCGAGCCGCTCCGCCCGCGCCGGCCGCCACGCCTCCACACGGGCGGCGAGTTCGCCGGCCGGGATGCACAGCTCGAGCGTCCGCGCCTCGCCGTCGATGCGGATCCGGTCGCCCGCGCGGACGACGGCGATCGGCCCGCCGAGCGCTGCCTCCGGGCCGATGTAGCCGACCATCAGGCCGCGCGTCGCCCCGGAGAAGCGACCGTCGGTGAGGAGCGCCACCTTCTCGCCCATGCCCTGGCCGTACACCAGCGCCGTGACGCCGAGCATCTCGCGCATGCCCGGGCCGCCGCGCGGCCCCTCGTTGCGGATGACGAGCACATCGCCCGCGGCGTAGGCCCGCTCGCTGACCGCCGCGAAGGCGTCCTCCTCGCACTCGAAGACGCGCGCCGGCCCCTCGAACACGGTGCTGGTCAGGCCGGCGGTCTTGATCAGGGCGCCGTCCGGGGCGAGGTTGCCCTTGAGGACGACGACGCCGCCGCTCGGGTGCAGGGCGGCGCCGAGGCCGCGCACGACCTCGCCGTCGGCGGCCGGCACGGCGGCCAGCTCCTCGGCCAGCGTCCGGCCCGACAGCGCCAGCGTGTCGCCGTGCAGGTGGCCGCCGTCGAGCAGCACTTTCAGCACCGCGGCGACGCCGCCGGCCCGGTGCAGGTCGAGCGCCAGGTAGCGGCCGCCCGGCTGCAGGTCGGCGATCAGCGGCGTGCGCGCCAAGACATCGGCGACGTCGTCGAGCGTGAAGCGGATGCCGGCCTCGTGCGCGATCGCCGGCAGGTGCAGGCCGGCGTTGGTCGAGCCGCCGGTCGCCGCGACCGCGGCGGCGGCGTTCTCGAGCGACTTGCGCGTGACCAGGTCGCGCGGCAGCGGCCCGCCGTCGCGCAGGATCTCGGTGACGCGGCGGCCGGCGCGGCGGGCCAGGGCCAGCCGCTCGCTGTACACCGCCGGCAGCATCGCCGAGCCGGGGATCGCCAGGCCGAGCGTTTCGGCCACCATCGCCATCGTGTTGGCGGTGAACTGGCCGGGGCACGAGCCCAGCGTCGGCGCGCAGGCGTGGCCGAGCTGGTCGAGCTCGGCCTCGGTCATGCGGCCGGCGAGGACCGAGCCGACGCCCTCGTAGGTGGTGAGGATGGTCACGTCCTTGTCGCGCCAGTGGCCGGGCAGCATCGCGCCGCCGTAGACGAACACGCTCGGCACGTTGACGCGCGCCATCGCCATCATCACGCCGGGCAGCGTCTTGTCGCAACCGGCGAAGCCGACCAGCGCGTCGTAGGCATGGGCGCGCATCACGGCCTCGATCGAGTCGGCGATGAGCTCGCGCGAGACCAGGCTCATGCGCATGCCGCGGTGGTTCATCGACACGCCATCCGAGACCGAGATGGTCGTGAACGGCACCGCTACCGCCTGGCCGGCGGCGACGCCGAGCCGCGCCGCGTCGGCCTGCGGCCCGAGCGACATCGAGCACGGGGTGTTCTCGCCATGCTGGCTGACGATGCCGACGAGCGGCTTGTCCATGTCCTCGTCGCCGAGGCCGACCGCACGCAGGAAGGCGCGGTGCGGGGCCCGGTCGAGCCCTTCCTTGACGATCGACGAGCGGAGCTTCGGGGGCGGCGTGGTCATGGGGCGAGAGAATCCTTGAGGGCGCGGACGAGCGCATCGAGCGACGCGTCGGTGCGGAGCCCGAGCGACTCGGCGCGGGCGAACGAGCAGTCGATCGGCCAGCGGGCGAACTGCGCTTCGATCTGCGGCTGCGGATCGTGGCGGACGCGCGCCGCGGCGGCCGGGTCGACGCGGCC
>NZ_JANODC010000454.1:0-3669 GCF_031412495.1 Rhizobacter sp.
CGCGACTTCGAAGCCTTTCAGGAGGTCGTACGCACCCACGGCGTACACGAGCGACGTGTCCTGGAACAGGATGATCGTCTGGGTGAGCAGCACCGGCAGCATGTTGCGGAACGCCTGCGGCAGCACGATGAGCTTCATGCACTGGGCGTACGTCATGCCCACGGCGTAGCCGGCGCTCACCTGCCCCTTCGACACCGACTGGATGCCGGCGCGCATGATCTCCGAGTAGTAGGCGGCCTCGAAGACGGTGAAGGTGATGATGGCCGAGAGCTCGGCCCCCATCGGCCGCCCGACCAGGAGCGGGATCAGCAGGAAGAACCAGAGGATGACCATCACCAGCGGGATGGAGCGCAGGGTGTTGACGTAGGCTGCCGCGGGCATCACGAGCCAAGGCTTGCCCGAGAGGCGCATCAGCGCCAGGACCGTGCCGAGGGCGATGCCGCCGATCATGGCGACGATCGTCAGCTGGAACGAGAAGATCAGGCCCTTCAGGACGAAGCTCTGGACAACGGCCCAGGTCATGAAGCTGAAGTCGAGGTTCATGCCGCGTGCTCTCGCATCACTTGGCGCCGAGCAGGCCGGGAACCTGGACCCGGACCTCGATGAAGCGGGCCAGCCGGTTCACGGCGAAGGCCGAGACGAAATACAGCGCCGTGACCGCCAGGTAGATCTCGATGCCGCGCGAGGTTTCCTCCTGCGCCTGCATCGCGAACATCGTCAGCTCGGCGATGGAGACCGCGAACGCGACCGACGTGTTCTTGATGATGTTCATCGACTCGCTGGTCAGCGGCGGAATGATGATCCGGTAGGCCATAGGCAGCAGCACGTAGCGGTACGTCTGCGGCAGGGTCAGGCCGGTGGCCAGGCCGGCGTAGGTCTGGCCCTTGGGCAGCGACTGGATGCCCGCCCGCACCTGCTCGGAGATCCGCGCCGAGGTGAAGAAGCCGAGCGCAAGGACCACCAGGACGAAGCTCGGCACGCCGCGCAGCACCAGGAAGATCGACGGGATCACGTGGTACCAGAGGAAGATCTGCAACAGCAACGGGATGTTGCGGAACAGCTCGGTCCAGGCGTTGCCGATGAAGACCAGGAACTTGTTCGGCGTGGTGCGCAGGATGCCCATCATCGAGCCCACGACCAGGGCCACGAGGAGCGCGAACACCGCGACCGAGAGCGTCCAGCCCCAGGCCGACATCATCCAGCGCAGGTAGGTCTCGCCTCCCCCGGTGTCCTGCAGGAAGACCTGCCAGTCCCACGTTCCCAATGCGAGCTCCCTCGTGCACCGCGAAGCGCCGGCCCTGCGTTCGACAAAAGAAAAAAGCGCGACGCGAATGGCTTCGCGTCGCGCTCGGACTGTAAGCAAACTCCGCGCCGCAGGGCGCTAGGGCTTACCTGAGTCGTTGGGGTCGATCAGGGCTGGGCGTATTCCTCGAGCGGCTTGTCGCTCGGGTTGGACCAGGCCGCCTTGGTTGCCTCGCTCGCGGGCAGGTTGACCTTGGTGTTCGCCGGGGGGATGGCCTGCATGAACCACTTGTCGTAGAGCTTGGCGACGTCGCCGCTCTTGGCCATGTTGCGGATGCTGTCGTCGACCGCCTTCTTGAAGGCGGGATCGTCCTTGCGGTACATGATCGCGATCGGCTCCACGCTGAGGGGCTCGCCGACGATCTTGAAGTCGGCCGGGTTCTTGGCCTTCGAGATCAGGCCGGCGAGGATCTGCCCGTCCATCACGAACGCGTCGGCGCGGCCCGAGTCGAGCAGCTGGAAGCTGTCGGAGTGGTCCTTGCCATTGAGCTCCTTGAAATCCATGCCCTGGGCGCGCTTGTTCTTGCGCAGCAGCTGCACCGAGGTCGTGCCGGTGGTGGTGGCCACCGTCTTGCCGTTCAGGCCGGCGATGTTGTTGATGCCCGAGTTCGCCTTCACGGCGATGCGCACTTCCTCGATGTAGAGCGCCGGGGCGAAGGCGACGTCCTTCAGGCGGGCGGCGTTGTTGGTGGTCGAGCCGCACTCGATGTCGACGGTGCCGTTCTGCACCAGCGGAATCCGGTTCTGCGACGTCACCGGCTGGAACTTGATGTCGACCTTGGCCATGCCGAGCTGCTTCTGGATGTCGCCGATCACGCGCTGGCAGACGTCGTAGTGGAAGCCCGTGTACTTGCCGTCGCCCAGGGTGTAGGCCAGCGCGCCCGAGGACTCGCGCACGCCCATCGTGATGGTGCCGCTGTCCTTGATCTTCTTCAGGGTGTCGTTCGCCTGCGCCTGCGCGCCGGTGACTGCCAGGGCCGACGCGACGAGCGCGAAGCCGGCCAGAAACGATGTCTTCATGAGAACTCCTGTGGTTGGATGGCTCGAGGCGGGCCTCGTCGCGAAAAGAACGAAATTCTAGAGAGGCGCGTTGACCCGGTCCGGCGAATTGCCCAAAAGCAAGGGTTTGCCTGGGACGTTCGCCCGCAACCGCCCTCCGGCGGCGGAGATCAGGCCGGAGCCGCCTCGGCACTGCTCTGCTGCAGCTGCCACATCTCGGCATAGCGGCCGTTCTGCGCAACGAGCTCGGCATGCGTGCCGCGCTCGACGATCCGGCCCTCCGCCATGACCAGGATCTGGTGCGCATCGACCACGGTCGACAGGCGGTGCGCGATGACGAGCGCCGTCCGGTTCCTGGCCACGCTCTGCAGCTCGACCTGGATCGCCCGCTCGTTGGCCGAGTCGAGGGCCGACGTCGCCTCGTCGAAGATCATGATCGGCGGGTCCTTCAGCAGCGTGCGGGCGATGGCGACGCGCTGCTTCTCGCCGCCCGATAGCTTCAGCCCGCGCTCGCCGACCATCGTGTCGTAGCCCTTGGGCGTCGAGGCGATGAAGTTGTGGATGTGGGCCGAGCGCGCCGCCGCCTCTACCTCGGCCCGGCCCGCGCCGGTGCGGCCGTAGGCGATGTTGTATTCGACCGTGTCGTTGAACAGCACCGTGTCCTGGGGAACGATGCCGATCGCCTCGCGGAGGCTCTTCTGCGTCACCGAGCGGATGTCCTGGCCGTCGATGCGGATGCTGCCGGCATCGACGTCGTAGAAGCGGAACATCAGCCGCGCCAGCGTGCTCTTGCCCGACCCCGACGGGCCGACCACCGCCACGGTCTTGCCGGCCGGGATCTCGAAGCTGACGCCGTGCAGGATCTCCCGGTCGCGGTCGTAGCCGAAGCGGACGTCGTCGAATCGCCCCGCGCCGCCATGCGCGGCGAGCGGCTTGGCACCGGGTGCGTCGGCGATCTCGCGGTTCTGCCCGAGCAGGGCGAACATCTTCTCCATGTCGATCATCGACTGCTTGATCTCGCGGTAGATGACGCCCAGGAAGTTGAGCGGTATGTAGAGCTGGATCATCAGCGCGTTGACCAGCACCAGGTCGCCCAAGGTCATCGTTCCGGCGACGACGCCGACCGTCGCCCGCCAGACGAGCAGGGTCACCGTGACGGCAATGATCAGGCTCTGGCCGAGGTTGAGCAGCGAGAGCGAGGTCTGCGACTTGATCGAGGCTTTCTCCAGCCGGTGCAGGTTCTCGTCGTAGCGGGCCTGCTCGAAGCCCTCGTTCGAGAAGTACTTGACCGTCTCGTAGTTGAGCAGGGCGTCGAGCGCCTTGGTGTTGGCCTTCGAGTCCTGCTCGTTCATGGCCCGCCGGAAGGCC
>NZ_JANODC010000455.1:0-5290 GCF_031412495.1 Rhizobacter sp.
CGGCCTTCGTATTCGCCGATCAGGCGGCGTTCGAGGCGCCGCTCCTCGGTGCGGCCGAACGGATCGAACGGCGTACCGCGCAAGGCCCGGCCGCGCGCCAGCACCTTCAGCACCGGCCACAGCCAGGCCCCGAAGCGCACCTTCTTCGGTGCCGCTGCGCGGCCGCCGCGCGGCTTCACCAGCGCCGGGGGCGCCATGTAGAACTCCAGCTTCAGGTCGTCGCCTTCGAACTGCTCGCGCAGCTTCTTCTCGAAGTCGCCGTCGGTGTAGAGGCGGGCGACCTCGTACTCGTCCTTGTAGGCCATGAGCTTGCGCATCTGGGCGGCGACGGCGCAGGTGAGCGGCAAGGCGGGGTCGTGGCCCTCGAGGGCACGCTCGCGCCGCTGCACGCGCTCGACCACGGCGCGGTAGCGCCGCCCGTACGCCTCGCCCTGGTAGGCGACGAGAAAGGCCGCCGAGCGCTCGATGAGCGCCTCGACCGTTTCCTCGTGCGTCTCGTCCGGGCTCGGCGCGTCGAGCAGCGCCCGCGCCGCCTGCGGATCGGCGGCAGCGAGCCGGCCGAGCGAGAACGCCAGCTGGTTGGTCGCGACGGCGACGCCGTTCAGCTCGATCGCCCGCTGCATGGCGGCAAGGCCGACCGGCACCAGGCCGCGCTGCCAGGCCATGCCCATGGCGATGATGTTGGCGACGATGGTGTCGCCGAGGAAGTCCTCGGCCAGCGCCTGCGCGTCCATGGTCTCGACCCGGTCGGCGCCGGCGGCGAACTCGATCTTCTCGAGCAGCGCCTCCACGCGCAGGCTGGCGTCCGGGTTCGACAGCGACTCGGCGACCGGCGTCTCGTGCTTGTTTGCGAGGACGCGGGTGCGGCCGCGCCGCACGGTCTGCAGCGCATCGGCCGACGCGGCGACGACGATGTCGCAGGCGAGGACTGCATCGGCCTGCTGCGCGTCGATGCGCACCTGGTTCAGCGCCGACGCGTCCTTGGCCAGGCGCACGAAGGACAGCACCGAGCCGCCCTTCTGCGCGAAGCCCATGAAGTCGAGGACGCTCGCCGAGTGGCCTTCGAGGTGGGCCGCCATGGCGATCAGCGCGCCGACGGTGACGACGCCGGTGCCGCCGACGCCGGTGACGAGCAGGTCGTACGGCCCGGTCCAGCGGTGCGCCGGCGGCAGCGGCAAGGCATCGACGAGTGCCGCGAAGCGCTCGCCGCCGGCGCCGCCGAGCGCGCCGGCACGCTTCCTCGGCCTGCCGCCGACGACGCCGACGAAGCTCGGGCAGAAGCCCTTGGCGCAGGAGTAGTCCTTGTTGCAGCTCGACTGGTCGATCTTTCGCTTGCGTCCGAGCTCGGTCTCGAGCGGCAGCACCGCGACGCAGTTCGACTGCACCGAGCAGTCGCCGCAGCCCTCGCAGACGCGGTCGTTGATGAACAGGCGCCGCGCCGGATCGACGAGCTCGCCTTTCTTGCGCCGGCGCCGCTTTTCGGCGGCACAGGTCTGCTCGTAGATGAGGACGGTGACGCCCTTCATCTCGCGCAGGCGCCGCTGCACGGCGTCGAGCTCGTCGCGGCCGTGAAACTCGGTGCCGGCCGGAAACTTCGAACGGATGGCGTCGTACTTGGCGATGTCGTCGGAGAGCACGACCACCTTCGTCGCGCCCTCGGCCTCGACCTGGCGGGCGATGGCGTCGACGCTGATCACGCCGTCGACCGGCTGGCCGCCGGTCATCGCCACCACGTCGTTGAAGAGGATCTTGTAGGTGATGTTGGTGCCCGCGGCGATCGCCTGGCGCACGGCCAGGTAGCCCGAGTGGTAGTAGGTGCCGTCGCCGAGGTTCTGGAACACGTGCGGCACCTTGGTGAACATCGCGTGCGAGACCCAGTCGACGCCTTCGCCGCCCATCTGGATCAGGCCTTCGGTCTCGCGGTCCATCCACGAGGCCATGAAGTGGCAGCCGATGCCGGCCTGCGCGCGCGAGCCCTCGGGCACCTTGGTCGACGTGTTGTGCGGGCAGCCGGCGCAGAAGTAGGGCACGCGCTTGACGGCGTCGCCGGCGTTCGAGAGCAAGTCCGGCAGCGTGAAGTCGACCACCAGGGCGCGACGGTCGAGCGCCGGGAAGCGGCGCGCCAGCCAGTCGGCGACGAGCTGGATCAGCCGCGACGGCCGCAGCTCGCCGAGCTCGGAGACGAGCGGCCGGCCCTCGGCGTCGCGCTTGCCGACGATCGTCGGCCGGACCGCCCGGTTGTAGAAAAGGTCGCGCAGCTGCTGCTCGACCAGGCCCGCCTTTTCCTCGACGACGAGGATCTCTTCCAGTCCGGTCGCGAACGCATCGAGGCGGGTCGGCTCGAGCGGGAAGGCGAGACCCACCTTGTAGAGGCGAACCCCGGCGGCGGCGAGGGCATCGAGCGGGAGGTCGAGGCGGCGGAACACCTCGAGCATGTCGAAGTGCGCCTTGCCGCAGGTGACGATGCCGACCGTCGCGTCGGCCGAGGCGACGACCTCGCGATCGATCGCGTTCACCTTGGCGAACGCCCGCACCGCGTCGAGCTTGGCGTGCAGGCGCGCCTCGATCTTCAGCGACGGGAGGTCGGGCCAGCGGTAGTGCAAGCCCTCGTCCGGTCGCACGTACCCCGTGGCGGCCTCGACCTCGGCCGCGCCCTGCCAGGCGGCGACGCGAGCGTTCGTGGCGCCGAGGTCCACCGTCGAGCCGCTCTCCACCACCTCCGACAGCGCCGTGAAGCCGACCCAGTTGCCCGAGAAGCGCGACAGGGCCCAGCCGTAGAGCCCGAATTCCAGGTACTCGGCGACGTTGGCCGGCGCGATCACCGGCATGTGCCACGACTGCATCGTCGCGTCGCTCTGGTGCGGCATCGACGAGGAGACGCAGCCGTGGTCGTCGCCGGCGACGACGAGCACGCCGCCGTGCGGCGACGAGCCGTAGGCGTTGCCGTGCTTGAGCGCGTCGCCGGCGCGGTCGACGCCCGGGCCCTTGCCGTACCACATCGCGTAGACGCCGTCGGCGGTCCGCTCCGGGTCGGACTCGACCCGCTGCGTGCCGAGCACGGCCGTGGCGCCGAGCTCCTCGTTGATGGCCGGCAGGAACTTCACGCCTGCGGCGTCGAGCAGCTTCCCCGCCTTCCAGGCCTGCTGGTCGACCATGCCGAGCGGCGAGCCGCGGTAGCCGCTGATGAAGCCCCGCGTCGCGAGGCCGGCGCGCGCATCGAGCCCGTGCTGCATCAGCGCGAGGCGGATCAGCGCCTGCGTGCCGGTCAGGAAGACGGCGCCGTCGCTGGCGGCAAGGTTGTCGGCGAGGCGGTAGTCGGGGCGGGCAAGCGATTGGGGCATGGCGGTCCTCCGGTCGGCCGACCCGCCAATCTACGTCGATGACGAGGGAATGTGCTTCTTTGTCGGCCGCCGATCGGGCCGTTCATAGAATGGCCTGCTGCGAACAGATCCGATCACCCCATGTACGTTCTGGACGACAAGGACCGGGCGATCCTCGCCGAGCTGCAGCGCGATTCGCGCCAGACCGTGCAGCAGCTCGCCGCCGCCGTGGGACTGACGTCGACCCCGTGCTGGAAGCGGGTCAAGGAGATGGAGGCCGCCGGCGTGATCCGCGGCTACGGCGCATCGATCGACCGCGAGCGCGTCGGCCTCGCCCTGTGCGTGCTCGCCGAGGTGAACCTCACCCAGCACACCGAGAACACCGTGCGGGAATTCGAGCGCGCCGTCGCCGCCTGTCCCGAGATCGTCAGCTGCTACAGCACGACAGGCGGCGCGGACTACAGCATCAAGGTGCTGGTCGAGGACATCAAGAGCTACGAGGCCTTCCTGCACGACACGGCCTTCAAGCTCCCCGGCGTCACGCACATCCGCTCGAGCGTGGTCCTCAAGGAAGTGAAGGCCGAGGCCGGCGTGCCGATCCGGCCGGCGCTCGCCGCCGAGCGAACGACACGCCGCGCCCGCGTCAGGGCCTGACGAACTTCAGGACGAACTCGTCCTTCGGCTGCGGCGGGTCCGGCGTTTCCTTGTCGCGCGGATCGTTCGGGTTGCGGAGGAAGTCGCCCGCGGCGAGCAGGCGAAAGCCCGCCGCCTCGACCTCGCGCCGCACGAGCGCCTCCTCGACGCGGTGCAGCGTCGACGATTCGGAGATGCCGGTGCCGGGCCGCCCGGCGTGGTCGGCGACGACGTAGATCCCGCCGGGCTTCAGGGCAGCGAAGACGGCGGCGTTCATGCGCGCCCGGTCGATGCCCATGGCGCCGAAGTCGTGGTAGTTGAACATCAGCGTCGCCAGGTCGAGGCCGCCCTGCGCGAGCGCGGCCGGCACCGGTCGCTCGAAGGGCTGCACGACGGCGACGATGTTCGAAGTGGTCGGCTTCTTCGCGCGTTCGGCGAGGGCCAGCGCCGAGCGCCCCGGTGCGCCATCCGGCGTGTTGCTCTGCCCGTACACGCGCCCCGTGGGGCCGACGGCGCGGGCCAGGAGCTCGGTCGTGTAGCCGCCGCCGGCGCTCAGGTCGAGCGCCGTCATGCCGGGCCGCACGCCGATGAAGGCCAGCATCTCGGCGGGCTTGCGGCGGACGTCGTTGCGCCGGTCGGCGTCGCTGCGGTCCGGGCTCGCCAGAAGCTGCGCGATCTGCGCCGACGACAGTGCCGGTGCGGCGCTCGACGCGGCGCCGGTGCGGTCGGCGCTTGCGCAGCCGGCGACGCCCATGACGACGACAGCACCTGCGAGGAGTGCGGACAGGATCGATTTCTGCATGTCTCAGCCTTTCACACCGTGGCGCGGATCGAAGTTGGCAAACGTCCGGCGCATGGCCTCGTAGCCCTCGCGCGCCGGCTCGGTGTCCGCCGGCGGCAGGGCAATCTGCAGGACGGCGTACAGGTCGCCCGGATTCTTGCCGGGCAGGCCGCGCCCCTTCAGGCGCAGCCGGCTGCCGGGCTTCGAGCCCTTCGGCACCGTGAGCTGCACCGGCCCGTCC
Organism: Rhizobacter sp.; assembly: GCF_031412495.1. Classification (GTDB taxonomy): domain Bacteria; phylum Pseudomonadota; class Gammaproteobacteria; order Burkholderiales; family Burkholderiaceae_C; genus Schlegelella_A. The sequence goes on from NZ_JANODC010000455.1 coordinate 4,976, forward strand.
GGGGTCGGCGCGTCGACGGTGGCCCCCAGCGCCGCCTCCCAGGGGGCGATCGGCAGGTCGACCGTGACGTCGCCGCCCTCCACCCGGAAGCGCGGGTGCGGCTTGAAGCCGATCTCGAGGAACAGGTCGCCGGCGGCAGCGCCGCCGGAACCGGCGCTGCCCTGCCCGGCCAGACGCAGTCGCTGCCCCGGGCGAATGCCCTTGGGGATGTGCACGTCGAGCGTGCGTTCGCGGAGCTGGACCCGGCCGTCCGGTCCCTCCACTGGCACGCGCAGGGTGATGCTGCGTTCGGCGCCGCGGTAGGCGTCCTCGAGG
>NZ_JANODC010000456.1:0-1646 GCF_031412495.1 Rhizobacter sp.
GGCGTCATCAGCACGGCGCGGTTGCCGGCCAGCGGCGGGTAGGCGCGAGCCACGCCTTCGCCGCGCTCGCCGTGGCAGGCGGTGCAGTGGTCGGCGTACAGGCGGGCGCCGCGCTCGGTGGCCGTCGCTGCAGGGCCGGCACCGGGCGTCGGCGGCGCCGGCGGCAGCGACTGCAGGAAGGCGGCCATCGCCGCGAGGTCGGCGTCGCTCAGGTACTGGGTCGAGCCGAGGACGACTTGGGCCATCGGGCCCTGCACCGACCCGCGCGACGACACGCCGGTCTTGAGCAGGGCGACGACATCGGCCGTCGGCCAGTCGGCGACGCTCGCTTCCTCCTTGGCGTTGAGCGACGGCGCATACCAGTTCTGGATCGGGATCAGGCCTCCGGCGAGGTCGAGCGGCCCGGCGATCGCGCCGAAGACGTTGCGGCGCGAGTGGCAGGCGTTGCAGTGGCCGAGTGTCTCGACCAGGTAGGCGCCGCGGTTCCATTCCGGGCCTCGCGCCGGGTCGGCCTCGAACGAGGCCGGCCGGAAGAACAGCGCCCGCCAGACCGCGAGCGCCGGCTGCAGGCCGAAGGGGAACTGCAGCTGGTGCGCCTTGCGCGGCTGCGCGACCGGGGCGAGGCTCTGCAGGTACGCGAACAACGCGTCGCTGTCCGCGCGTGCCACGCGCGTGTAGTTCGGGTAGGGGAACACCGGGTAGAGCAGGCGCCCGTCGCGCGAGCGGCCGTTGTGCATCGCGCGCCAGAAGTCGGCCGTGGTCCAGTCGCCGAGGCCGCTCGCCCGGTCGGGCGTGAGATTGGTCGAGTGGACGATGCCGAACGGCGTCTCGATGGCCCGGCCGCCGGCGTACGGCGCGCCGCCGCGGTCGGTGTGGCAACCCATGCAGCTGCCGGCGCGGACCAGGTACTCGCCGCGCGCGATCGTCGCCCCGGTCGCCCCGGTCGCCCCGGTCGCCGCCTGCACCGCCGCGCTGCCCGCCTCGGCCGGCGCGCCGCCGTCCTCGTCGCGGAGGTTCAGCCAGGCGACGAGCGCGGCCAGGACGACGAGCGTCGCCGCGACGAGGCCGAGCGCTCGGCCGAGGACGCGGCCTCTCATCGCGCCGGTTTCGCGATGACCCCACCCCCCGGGCCGGCCGCGTCGATGCCGCCGCACGGCAGAGGCAACGCAGTCGGCGTGGCGACCGCCGCGTCGGCACCGGGCTTTGCCGCCGCCGGCACCGGCAGGCTCGCCAGGTACGACGAGAGCGCGCTGATCTCCTCGCCGGCGAGCCGCGCGACGACGACGGCCATGCAATCGGGCGCGTGCGCGCGGCGCTTGCCGTTCTTCCAGGCGCCGAGCTGGGCGTTGAGGTAGTCGCGCGACAGGCCGAGCAGGCCGGGAATGAAGGGCGGCCGGCCGGTCATCGCCGTGCCGTGGCAGTCGTTGCACGCCGGCAGGCCGCGCGCCGCGTCGCCGACCCGGACCAGCCGCTCGCCGGCACTGCGCCCGGCCGGTGTTCCGGCTGGCGGCCCGGGCGGCGGGTACGGCACGTCGAGCGATGCGAAATGGTCGGCCATCTCGCGCAGGTAGGCGTCGCCGAGCGGCGCGAGCAGGCCGGCCATCAGCTCGTAGTGCCGGCGCCCGTCGCGGAAGTTGACGAGCTGG
>NZ_JANODC010000457.1:0-16238 GCF_031412495.1 Rhizobacter sp.
GCACTACCGCCTGCGCGGCCCTGACGGCGAGCCGTTCGTCGACACCTTCGGCAGCCAGCCGGCGACCCTGTCGCTCGGCACCGGCGAGCTGGCGCCGGCCATGGAGGAGCGCCTGCTCGGCCTGCCCGAGGGCAGCCGCGAGTCCTTCTCGCTCGGGCCGGCCGAGGCCTTCGGCGAGCGCAACCCGGAGCTGCTGCAGCGCGTACGCCGCTCGCTGCTCGACGAGCACGGCGATGCCGACCGCGACTATCGCGTCGGCGACGTGGTGCGCTTCCCGACGCCGGACGGGCAGGGCAGCTTCGCCGGCGTCGTCCGCGAGATCGACGACGATGCGCTGGTCTTCGATTTCAATCATCCGCTGGCGGGCCGGCCGGTGACCTTCGACGTCCAGCTGATCGGCATTCTGTGAGCGTCGAGGAAGTCGTCCTCGCCGAGCCGCGCGGCTTTTGCGCCGGCGTCGACCGTGCGATCGAGATCGTCGAAAGGTCGCTGCAGAAGTTCGGCGCGCCGATCTACGTTCGCCACGAGATCGTGCACAACACCTACGTCGTCGACGACCTAAAGAGGAAGGGCGCCATCTTCATCGAGGACCTGGCCGACGTGCCGCCCGGGGCGACGCTCGTCTTCAGCGCGCACGGCGTGTCGCAGGCGGTGCGCCAGGAGGCCGAGGCGCGCGGCTTCTCGGTGTTCGACGCGACCTGCCCCCTGGTGACGAAGGTCCACGTCGAGGTCGCCAAGCTGGCCAAGCTCGGCTACGAATTCATCATGATCGGCCACAAGGGACACCCGGAGGTCGAAGGCACGATGGGCCAGCTCGAGCGCGGCATCCACCTCGTCGAGGACGTCGCCGACGTCGCCCGGGTCGAGGTCGCGCCGGGCCAGCCGCTCGCAGTCGTCACGCAGACGACCCTCTCGGTCGACGACGCCGCGGAGATCCTCGCCGCCGTGCAGCGCCGCTTCCCGGACGTGCGCCAGCCCACGCAGCAGGACATCTGCTACGCGACGCAGAACCGGCAGGACGCGGTGAAGGTGCTTGCGCCAGGCGTCGACGTGCTCGTCGTCGTGGGCAGCCCGACCAGTTCGAACAGCAACCGGCTGCGCGAGCTCGCCGAGCGGCTCGGCGCCGATGCCTACATGGTCGACACTGCCGACGACCTGCAGCCGGCCTGGTTCGAAGGCAAGCGCCGCGTCGGCGTGACCGCCGGCGCCTCGGCGCCCGAGGTGCTGGTGCAGCAGGTCATCCAGCGCCTGCGCTCGCTCGGCGCCGTCTCCGTGCGCACGCTGCCAGGCACCCCGGAGACGGTGCACTTCCCGCTGCCGTTTGGCCTGGGCGACCGGGCGATGGGGATCGTGAAGGGCTGAGCGCGACAGGGCCGGTCCCTAGAATCCGGCTTCCTGCCTCCACGCGACCGCCCATCCCATGCTCGACATCACGCTGCTGCGCAAGGACCTGGCGCAGGTCGTCGCCCGCCTCGACACACGCAAGTCGCCGCAGCCCTTCCTCGACGTGGCCCGCTTCAGCGAGCTCGAGGGCGAGCGCAAATCGCTGCAGACGCGCACCGAGGAGCTGCAGGCACGCCGCAACGCGCTGTCGAAGGAGATCGGCAGGCTGAAGAGTCAGCGCGGCGACGCGAGCGGGCCGATGGCCGAGGTCGCCGGCATCGGCGCCGAGCTGGACCGCTCGGCCGAGCGACTGGAGGCGATCCAGGCCGAGCTGCACGCGCAGCTGATGGCGTTGCCGAACCTTCCCGACGCCAGCGTCCCCGTCGGCGCCGACGAAGCCGGCAACGTCGAGGTGCGCCGCTGGGGCGAGCCGCCCACCCTGGATTACCCGGCACGCGACCACGTCGACCTAGGCGCGCCGCTCGGCCTCGACTTCGAGACCGGCGCCAAGCTCTCGGGCGCGCGCTTTTCGTTCCTGCGCGGCCCGATGGCACGGCTGCATCGCGCCATCGCCCAGTTCATGCTCGACGTGCAGACGTCCGAGCACGGCTACGTCGAGTGCTACACGCCCTACATCGTCAACCGCGAGGTGCTGGAAGGCACCGGCCAGCTGCCCAAGTTCAGGGACGACATGTTCTGGGTCTTCCGCGGCGGCGATGCGCAGGCCCCCGGCGGCGGGGGCGAACAGTACCTGATCTCGACGTCCGAGATCTCGCTCACCAACAGCGTCCGCGACGAACTGCTCGCGGAGTCGCGCCTGCCGATCAAGCTCACCGCGCACACGCCGTGCTTCCGCTCGGAAGCGGGCAGCGCCGGGCGCGACACGCGCGGCATGATCCGCCAGCATCAGTTCGACAAGGTCGAGATGGTGCAGATCACCCATCCGGAGCGCAGCTTCGACGCGCTCGAGGAGATGGTGCGGCACGCCGAGGCCATCCTGCAGAAGCTGGGGCTGCCGTACCGCGTCGTCCTGCTGTGCAGCGGGGACATGGGCTTCGGCGCGGTGAAGACCTACGACCTCGAGGTCTGGGTACCGGCGCAGGACGCGTTCCGCGAGATCAGCTCGGTGTCGAACTGCGAGGCCTTCCAGGCCCGGCGCATGCAGACGCGCTTCAAGAATGCGCACGGCCGCAACGACTTCGTGCACACGCTCAACGGCTCCGGCCTGGCGGTGGGCAGGACGCTCGTCGCGGTGCTCGAGAACTTCCAGAACGCCGATGGCTCGATCACCATCCCGCCGGTCTTGCGGCCCTACATGGGTGGCCTCGCCGAGTTGCGCGCATGAGCGCCGCACCTGCCCGGTCCCCCGCTGCGAGCCAGGCCGAGGCGATGCTTTCGGCCCTGGCCGAAGCCCGTCTCGTGCCGACGCCGAGCAGCGTCGACTCGAACCTCTCGCTCGAGCGGGCCTACGCCGTCGCCGACGAGATCCGGCGCCTGCGCATCGCCCGCGGCGAGAGGCCGTGCGGCTACAAGATCGGCTTCACCAACCGCGGCATCTGGGATCGCTACGGTGTCCACGCGCCCATCTGGGCGCCGATCTGGGACACGACCGTCGAGTCGCTCGAAGCCGCGCGCAACGAAGCCGTCGTGTCGCTCGCGCCGTTCGTGCAGCCTCGCCTCGAGCCCGAGGTGATGTTCGGCTTCGCCACTGCGCCGCGTGCCGGCATGAGCGAAGGCGAGCTCGCCGCCTGCATCGACTGGGTCGCGCACGGCTACGAGATCGTGCACACGCACTTCGCCGACTGGCGCTTCCGCGCCGCCGACACCGTCGTCGACTTCGCGCTGCACGGGAGGCTCTTCGTCGGCCGGCGGGTTTCGATCGCCCGCTTCGCCGACCCCGGGCCCGAGCTCGCCGCGCTGCGGGTCACGCTGACCTGCGACGGCCGCGACGTCGAGACCGGGCAAGCCGAGATCGTCCTCGGCGGGCCGCTCACCGCGCTGCGGCTGTGGGTCGATGCCATGTCGGCGCAGGCGCAGAGATGGCCGATCCGGGCCGGCGACATCGTCTCGACGGGCACGATCACCGACGCCGCGCCGATTCGCCCGGGCGAGCACTGGCTGACGCGGCTCGACGATGACCGTCTCGTCCCCGCCGGCCTGCGCACGGCGGCCTGAGCGGACCCTACGCCCCGGCAAGCCCGCAGCCGAGGTGGGCGCGGGGTCAGGCCCTAGAATTCCGCGCTCGGCCAGACCCGCCGACGCGTGACCGGAGAGGTGGCAGAGTGGTCGAATGCGCCAGACTCGAAATCTGGTTTACGGTTTCACCGTAACGTGGGTTCGAATCCCACCCTCTCCACCAAACGTCGCGCAACTCGTTGATCCTCAACGGGTTTCTTATTTGATCCTTCGTCGGATCTGCTCCGTTCCCAAACCAAATCCTGTCGCTGCGGCGTGCGAAAGCTCGCGGCCGACGCATCACAAGCGCTGTCGTTTGCGGAGCGCGCGAGCACCGCGAGCGGCGCAGCGATAGGGTTGCTCCGTTTGACGCTGCGATGACGTGCTTTTCGTCACCCCGGTCCGGCCCCCGGAACGACTGGCCGCTGCCGCCGTCGGGCCGACGCCAGCACCCGCGCGCGACGCTCACCCTGCGCGCTTCAGCACGGCAAGCTGCGGCCGCTCCCCCGCCGCGCGGCCGCCGATCGGCGGCTTCGGCACCCGGTCCTCCCCGGCTTCGACGACGAAATGGTGGTCGAGCGAATACCAGGCGCCGGCGACGTCCGCGCCAGGCGTCGGCTCGCCTTCGTGCAGGGTGTACTGGCCGACCAGAGCTCGGGTCACGGCGAACTGGACATCGGTTTCGAGATTCGGGTCGTCGCTCGAGTAGACCTGCGAGAACTGGGTCTTGAAGCCTTGCTTGCGGATCAGGAAGTGGATGTGCGCCGGGCGCATGTTGTGGCGCCCCTGGGCGCGCAGCAGGTCGCCCACCGGGCCGCCGACGGGGATCGGATACCCGGCGGGCTTGACGCTGCGGAACGCCATGTGTCCGGCCGCGTCGGTGAGGAAACGGCCCCGCAGGTTCATGTCGGCCTGCGCCGGGTCCTGGTTCTCGTAGAAGCCCTCGGCCGAGGCATGCCAGACGTGGACCTCGGCGCCTTCCACCGGGCGGCCATCGAGGGTACGCACCCAGGCGTTGACGAAGATTGGCGCGCCCGGCGTCTCAGAGCGCACGATCGACCCGCCGTTCGCGGTGATCGGCGCGCCGTCGCGCCAGAAGGGACCCATGAGGTTTGCCGTGGTCTCACGCGTTCCGTGCGCGCCGTTGTTGAGAAGGCAGACGAGTGCCGAGACGCCCATCGAGCCGGCGCCCAGCACGACCTCGTTGTGCGACGGGGTCGTCAGCTGGCCGAGCCGGGCGACGATCGCGCAGGCCTGGTGGAACTCGGCTTCGGTGAGCTCGGCCTCGCGAACGAAGGCGTGCAGGTGGCGGACGGCGGCCGACATGATCTGCCGGAAGCGCGGGTCGGGGCTGCGCTGCAGCTCGCTCAGGACGGCGGCCGTGACGTCCTCGTGGGTCTCGATCATGGTGTCCCGAGCGGCAAGCGGAGCCGGGTTCCGTTGAAGGTTCTGACGAGGGCCAGGAAGTCGGCCAGTATCGGCGAGGGGTCGTTTCGCCGGTACAGGCAGCTGAGCTCGATGTCGCGCAGCACCTTCGAGCGCAGCGGGCGGTAGACGACGCCGGGCAGGTTCAGATTCGCCGCCGACTCGGTCGTGATGCAGTAGCCGAAGCCGCTGGCGACGAGCGCGATGCAGGTGAGCACGTCCTCGACGCGCTGCGCCACCGCGAGGCGGGCGCCTTCGGCCTGAAAGGCGTTCGCGACCTCCTGGGCCAGGCCGGGCAGCGGCAGGTTCGGGTACAGGATCATGGGCTGGTCCGCGAGATCGCTGATGGAGACGCTGCGCTTCGCGCACAAGGGGCTCGACTCGTGCATCGCGACGAGCATGCGCTCGCGCAGCACGACCTCCACGGCCAGCTCCGGCTCGTCGGGGACCAGGCGGTTGAAGCCCACCGTGATCCGGCGCTCCTTGAGGGCCTGGATCTGCTCGGCCTTGGTCTGGTTGAAGAGGGTGATCTTCACTTGCGGCCGCTGCTCGTGGAAGCGCGCCAGGATGCGCGGGATCACGTCGAGCACGGCCGAGCCGAAGATGCCGACGTCGAGCTCGCCGACGAAGCCGGTGCCGGCCAGGCGCGTCCTCTCCTCGGCGCGCTGGGCCAGGCTCAGGATGTTCGGGAGCTCGCCCAGCAGGGTGCGGCCCGCCGGCGTCAGCTCGACGCCCTTGGTGGTGCGGATGAACAGGGTCGCCTCGAGCTGCTTTTCGACCGCCTTGATCTGCCGCGTCAGGGGCGGCTGGGCGATCTTCAGCCGTGCCGCGGCCCGACCGAAGTTGAGCTCCTCGGCCAGCACGACGAAGTAGCGCATCTGGCGCAGGTCCATGGCTTTTGTCTCTCGAGCCCATACCTTGCGGGTATGGAAACTCGTCATCCAGAGTATTGGACAGTATCGCTTGCAGTTCCTAACCTAGTGCGATGGCCACCCACCCCGGATCCATGAACAGCAGGAACTGCCTGCTGCGGCGGGCGTACCTGCGCCTTGCGATCGCTGCCCTCGCCGTCGCCGCCGGCGGCTCGGCCCTGGCGCAAGCACCGATGAGGTACGCGCAGAAGCCGGTGCGCCTCGTCGTCCCCTTCGCGCCCGCCGGCGCCATCGACAACATGGCCCGGCCGGTCGCCGAGGCGCTCGGCCGCGAGCTGGGTCAGGCGGTAATCGTCGAGAACCGCGCCGGGGCCGCCGGCAACATCGGTGCCGCCGCGGTCGCCAAGTCCGCGCCGGACGGCTATACGCTGCTGGTCGGCACGTCCGCGACGCACGCCGCGAACCCGGCGCTGTTCGCCAGGATGCCCTACGACCCGGTGGCGGACTTCGAGCCGATCTCGCTCTGGGGCTCGGTGCCGAACGTGCTCGTCGTCAATGCGGAGAAGGGTGCGAAGTCGCTGCCGGAGCTGGTCCAGCAAGCCAAGGCGCAGGCGCGCGGCATGACCTATGCGTCGGCCGGCACCGGCACCTCGCTGCACCTTGCCGGCGTGCTGTTCGAGAAGGCCGCCGGCGTCGAGATGCTGCACGTGCCCTACAAGGGCGGCGCGCCGGCGTCGATGGACCTGCTCGGCGGCAACGTGGCGATGATGTTCGACACGGTCTCGGTCGCGCTGCCGAACATCAAGGCCGGCAAGCTCCGGGCGCTCGCGGTCGCTGCGCCCGAGCGCCACTTCGCGCTGCCCGACGTGCCGACCTTCGCGGAGCTCGGCTTCAAGGGCGTCGAGGCGGCGACCTGGGCCGGCGTCTTCGTGCCCAAGGGCACGCCGGCGGCGATCGTCGCCGAGCTGCGCTCCGCCCACGCCAAGGCGCTCGCCGACAAGCAGGTCCAGGATGCCCTGCGCGGGCACGGCGTGCAGCTGCAGCCCTGGCAGGGCGAGCAGTTCCGCAGCTTCATGGACAGCGAGATCAGGCGCTGGGCGCAGGTGGTGCGCGACGCCAGGATCACCCCGGAGTAGGCCGCATGCCGATCGTTCAGATCTCTCTCATCCAGGGCCGGGACGAGGCGACCCTCAGGCGCTTCGTCAAGGACGTCGCCCGGACGGTGCATGAGTCGCTCGGCGCGCCGATGCCGACGATCCGCGTCATCCTCAACGAGATCCCGGCGACGCACTGGACCATCGGCGACGAGACGCGGGCCGAGATCGACGCGGCCAAGGCCGTCGCCATCATGCCGGCCAGTAACGCCGGCCAGAAGACATGACACCCGAACAGCAAGCCGCTGCAGCGCAGTCCCTGCGCGACGCCGCACGCACCGGCGAGTTCGTCGCTCCGCTTCGCGAGACGTATCCCGGCATCGACGCTGCAGCAGCGTACGCCATCCAGCGCCTCAACACCGACTGGCGCGTGCAGCAGGGCCGCCGCACGGTCGGCTGCAAGATCGGCCTCACGGCCCGATCCGTCCAGGCACAGCTCGGCGTCGACCGGCCCGACTTCGGCATGCTGTTCGACGACATGGGCTACGGCGACAGCGAGCCGATCCCCGCGTCCGTCCTGCAGCAGCCGAAGATCGAGGCCGAGGTCGCCTTCGTCATGGGCCGCGACCTCGACCGGGACTCGCCGTCGATGGTCGACCTCCTCAACGCCATCGACTACGCCCTGCCGGCGCTCGAGATCGTCGGCAGCCGGATCGCCAACTGGAACATCAAGTTCGTCGACACGGTGGCCGACAACGCCTCCTCGAGCGCCTATGTCCTCGGCAGCTCGCCGCGCAGGATCGCCGACTTCGACCTGCGCCTGTGCGGCATGGTCATGACGCGGCGCGGCGAACCGGTGTCGACGGGCGCCGGCGCAGCCTGCCTCGGCAACCCGCTCAACGCGGTGCTGTGGCTGGCGCGCACCATGGCCGGGCTCGGCTCGCCGCTGCGGGCCGGCGACCTCGTGCTCTCGGGCGCGCTGGGGCCCATGGTTCCGGTGCAGCCGGGCGACGTCATCGAGGCGAGGATCAACGGGCTGGGCGCCGTGAAGGCGATCTTCGAACGGCCGGCCGGCACGGGGAGCACGGCATGAACCGCATCGATGAACTGGCGGCGTTGCTCGACGCGGCGGCCGACGGAGCGAACGAGGTCGACCAGATCGACCCGGAAGGCAAGCTGTCGCTGGCGGACGCGTACCAGATCCAGGCGGCCTCGATCCAGCGCCGCATCCAGCGCGGCGAGCGTCGGGTCGGCGTGAAGATGGGCTTCACGAGTCGGGCGAAGATGGTCCAGATGGGCATCGACGACGTGATCTGGGGGCGGCTGTCCAGCGGCATGCAGGTGGAGGAGGGGACGCCGGTCCGCTTCGCGCGCTACGTGCACCCGCGTGTCGAGCCCGAGATTGCCTTCATGCTGAAGAAGCCGCTCGGCAGCCGGGTCACGCTGGTCGAGGCGCTGGCCGCCGTGGAGGCCATCGCGCCGGCCCTGGAGATCATCGACTCGCGCTATCGCAACTTCAAGTTCTCGTTGCCCGACGTCATCGCCGACAACGCCTCGTCGAGCGGTTTCGTGATCGGCCCGTGGTGCAGGCCGGACCAGGACTTCTCGAACCTGGGCCTCACCTTGAACATCGACGGCCGCGTCGTCCAGGTCGGCTCGACGGCCGCGATCCTCGGCCATCCGCTGCGTTCCCTGGTGGCAGCGGCACGTCTCTCGGCCGATGCCGGCGAGCCCTTGCAGGCGGGCTGGGTCGTCATGGCCGGGGGCGCCACGCCGGCGGAGTGGATCAAGCCGGGGCAGTACGTCTCGGTGGAGATGGAAGCCCTCGGCAGCGCCGGCTTTTCGGTCGAGGCCTGACGAAGACACCGATGGCACGGCGCGCCGGCACCGCCATCATCGTGAACATGCAACCGAGGAAGACCCCGACATGAGCGCCACCCCGCCCGAGACCGAGGCCACCGAACCGGCGATCGCCTCGCGCACGCCCTACCGCGTCGAGCTGCTGGGCGGCTACCGCTACGCCTTCTGCGCCTGCGGCCTCAGCAAGTACCAGCCCTTCTGCGACGGCTCGCACACGTCCACCAGAACCGGTATCAAGCCGATCATCTGGACGCAGGAGAAGGACCAGACCGCCCTGCTCTGCGGATGCAAGCAGTCGCAGCGATTTCCCTTCTGCGATGCCTCGCACAACAAACTCTGATCGAGGAGCCTTCGATGAACGCCAAGCCCAATGTCAACGCCGAGGCGAACGCCGTCGTCCACCTGCAGACGCGCGACATGCCGTGGCAGCCCACCGGTCATGACGGCATCGAGGAGAAGGTGCTGGAGCGCGTGGTCGACCCGCGCAAGGGCCGCGAGACGCTGCTGATGAGGTTCGCGCCGGGGGCCAGCCTGCCGGCCGAGACGCTCGACCATCGCATCGACCTGTTCGTGCTCGACGGGACCTGCTCCGACGGCATCGCCGAGTACGGCCCGCACACCTTCGTCCGCAACTCGCCGGGCGCCGAGATCCGGCTGTCGTCGCCTCGAGGCTGCACGTTGTACGTGAAGCGCCGCCAGCCGATCCGCGCCACGGACAAGGAGCGTCTGGTCGTCGATTCTTCGACGGCGCAATGGGCCGACTTCCCGCACCGCGGCGCCACCGTGCTGCACCTGTACCGCGACATGCACGGCGTCGAGACTTCCCGTTTCGGCCGGGTCCACCCCGACCGCAAGATCCCGTCGCACGACCACGCGATGGGCGAGGAGACGCTGGTGCTGGAGGGTTGCCTGAAAGACGAGTACACGGCGTACGAGCCCGGCGCCTGGTTCCGCATGCCGATCGGCGTGCCGCACGCGCCGTACACCGAAGCCTCGGGCTGCCTGATGCTGATCCGCGAAGGCGACCTGGTCTGGTAGACCGGGCGCCGGCGGCAACCGATTCCAACAATGACGGAGACGACGATGAAGAACACCTTGCAGACCCTGCGCCGACTCGGCGCCGGCCTGGCCCTGGCTGCGGCGTGCGCGGCCCCCGCCTGGGCCGCCGACTTCACCATGAAGATCGGCTTCGGCACGATGAACGACATCCAGCATCAGTGGGCGACCTGGATGAAGGAGGGCATCGAGGCGCGCTCGAACGGCCGCATCGAGGTCAAGCTCTACCCCCGCAACCAGCTCGGCACCATCGCCAGCCAGATCGAGGGCGTCCAGCTCGGCACCATCGAGGCCTTCACCAGCCCGGCCGACTTCTTCGTCGGTGTCGACCCCCGCTTCGGCATCTTCAGCATCCCGGTTCTGTTCAAGGACATGACGCACGCGGAGAAGGTGCTGCTCGACCCGGAGCTGAACAAGGAGATCCTCTCGCTCGGGGCCGACAAGAACCTGCAGGTGGTCTCGGTCTACACCTTCGCGTTCGCCAACTACTTCGGGCGCCAGCCGGTGCGCACGCTGAACGACTTCAAGGGCAAGAAGTTCCGCGTCAACGCGACGGCGGCCGAGCGGGCCAAGATGCGCCAGCTGGGCGGCACGGCCGTGCCGATGGACCTGGCGGAAGTGATTCCCGGCCTGCAGCAGGGCGTCATCGACGGCACCCAGAGCGCCACCGCGGTGTACGTCAACTTCAAGTTCAACGAGATCAACAAGGTCCTGACCGACTCGAACGACACCATGGTCGTGTCCGTGGCCGCGGTCAGCCGCGCCTTCCTCAACAAGCTGCCCGCCGACCTGCGGCAGATCGTCATCGACGAAGGACAGAAGATCCAGCCGCGCATGATGGCGCAGTCCCGCACCATCGACGAGACGATGCGCAAGCGCTGGACCGAAGTCGGCGGCGAGTGGATCCGCTTCTCGCCCGAAGACCAGGCGCGCATGCGCCAGCTGTTCGAGCCGATCGGCGAAGAGGTCACCAAGGACAACGCGGCCGTCAACGCGTTCTACAAGCGCGTCGCCGCGATGAGCCGGAAGCACTGAGCTTGCCTCCTGCCGAGGGCGCCTTCGCCCCGCCGTCGCGCGCCGAAGGCGTGGGGCGCTGGCTCTTCTCGTCGCTGCCGATGGCGCTCATCGGGGTGCTGATGCTGGTCGACGTCGCGCTCAATGGGGCCAACGTGGTCGGCCGCTACTTCTTCGGCTCGCCCATCTTCTGGGCCGAGGAAGTGATGGTCCACCTGACCATCTGGGGCGTGTTCATCGGCATCGTCGCGGTGGCCTACCGGCAGGAGCACCTCTGCATGGACCTCTTCTCGTCGCGCCTGCCGGGCCCGGCGCAGCGAGCGCTGCAGGTGCTCATCGCGGTCGGCCTCGTCGTCTGCTGCCTGTTCACCGCCAAGCAGTCCTGGACCATCGTGACGATGTTCGCCGATACCGGTGCCGTGACGAACGCGGCCGGCATTCCCAAGGTGATCCCGCACGCCGCGCTGCTGATCGGCTTCACGATGACCGCGCTCGCGGCCGCCCTCGGCCTGCGTGCACGGTTCAGGAACGTCGTCCCGACCCCCGCGCCCGAGAGCCCGCCCTTGTGATCGCGACCCTGGCCCTGCTCCCCGTGGTCCTCATGGTCATGGGCTTTCCTTTCTTCCTCGTCCTGCTGGCGACGGCTGCATCCGTGGTCGCCTTCGCCGGCGACATGCCGGCCACGGCGCTGCACCAGGTGATGTTCAGCAGCATCGACAAGTTCGCGCTCCTCGCCGTGCCGTTCTTCATCTTCGCCGGCGACCTCATGGGCCGCGGCGGCGTCTCGCGGCGGATCATCCGCTGGGTCACGTCGATGCTCGGCGACATCCGCGGCGCCTTGCCGTTCACCGCCCTCGGCACGACCGTGATCTTCAGTGCCGTCTCCGGCTCGACCGCAGCGACCGTCGCCGCGGTCGGTGGCCTGACCTACGACAAGATGCGCGAGGCGGGTTATTCGGACCGCTTCTCCTCCGGCCTGCTCGTCTCGGCAGCGGCCATGGACAACCTGATCCCGCCCTCCGTCGGCTTCATCCTTTACGCCATCTCTTCCGACACCTCGATCGTCCGCCTGTTTGCCGCCGGGATCGTGCCCGGGCTCGTGCTGGCCCTGTTCTTCGGCGCGTACATCTGGTGGTATGCAGGCCGCAGCAAGGAAGGCCGGGGCCAGCCCTTCAGCCTGAAGGAATTCTTGGCGGCGACGCGCGATGGCATCTGGTCGATCGCTGCGCCGGTGGCCGTGCTCGGCGGCATCTACTCGGGAATGTTCTCCGCCACCGAGGCAGCCGGCATCGCCTGCATCTACGCGCTGGTCGTCGTCGGTCTCGTCTACCGCGAAATGGGCTGGCGCGACATCTTCGCGTCGGCCTCGCGCTCGATGTACCTGACGGCCCAGGTCTTCGTGATCGTCGCCGTCGCCGGCGTGTACTCGTGGCTGCTCACGGTCAACGGCGTCCCGCAGGCGCTCGCCGGAACCGTCACCGGCCTCGATGTGCCGGCGTGGGCCGTGCTCCTGGCGATCACCGTGCTGCTGCTCGCGGTCGGCTGCGTGCTCGACACGGCGTCGTCGATCCTGGTCTTCACGCCCCTGCTGCTGCCGCTGGTCACCGCGCTCGGCGTCAACCCGATCCACTTCGGCGTCGTCCTGGTGATGAACCTGAGCATCGGCACCTTCACGCCACCCTTCGGCGTCAACCTCTTCGTCGGACAGGCGGTGTTCCGGCTGCCGCTGCGCACGCTCTACGCCGGTGTCGGCCCGTTCATCGTCGTCGCCATCGCGGCTCTCCTGGTCGTCACCTACGTGCCCTTCCTCTCTCTGGCGATCCTTCGCTTCCTCTGACCCGAATTCGCGCCATGAACCAGCCTGTCCCCGCGGCCAGCGCCGCCACCAACCCCGAGATCGGCAGCTCGGTCCAGGTGCACGGCCACGCCGTCAACCTGCACGAACGCGGCAGCGGGTCGCCGGTGCTGCTGGTCCACGGCTCGGGGCCGGGCGTCAGCGCCTGGGCCAACTGGCGCCTGACGATCCCGGAGCTGGCTCGCCACCATCGCGTCATCGCGCCCGATATGGTCGGCTTCGGCTTCAGCGAGCGGCCGGCCGGCGTGCGCTACGACATGGACACCTGGGTGCGCCAGCTGGTCGGGCTGCTCGATGCGCTCGACATCGCGCAGGCCGACATCGTCGGGAATTCCTTCGGCGGTGCGCTCGCCCTCGCGGTGGCGATCCGGCATCCCGGGCGCGTCGGCCGCCTGATCCTCATGGGCAGCACCGGCGTTCCCTTCGAACTCACGCCGGGCCTGGACGCGGTCTGGGGCTACACGCCGTCGATCGCCAACATGAGGAAGCTCCTCGACATCTTCGCCTTCGATCGTTCGCTGGTGAGCGACGAGTTGGCCGAGCTTCGCTACAAGGCGAGCATCCGGCCCGGCGTGCAGGAGGCGTTCGCGGCCATGTTTCCGCAGCCCCGCCAGGCCGGCGTCGTGGCCCTGACGAGCCGGGAATCGGACATCCGCGCCTTGCCGCACGAAGCGCTGGTGATCCACGGCCGCGAGGACCGGGTCGTGCCGCTGTCGACCTCGCTGACGCTGGCGCAGTGGATCCCGCGCTCGCAGCTGCACGTCTTCGGCCGTTGCGGCCACTGGACCCAGATCGAGCAGGCGGGGCGGTTCGTGCGCCTCGTCACCGGGTTTCTCGCCGAACCGCGCTGCGGCGCATGACCACGAAGGAGACACCATGCTTCCCGCACGCATCAACCTCGACGCTGTCCAGAAGAGCATCGGCGAGTACAGCGACAAGAACACCACAGCCGCCGAGCGCGGCCGCATCTACGAGGAGCTGCTCGGATTCGTTCCGCCGCGCATCGAGGCGCGCATCCATGTGACCGGCGCGCTCGACCCGACGATGGTCGACCTGCAGGAGAAGATGCGCGAGCACGCCATGTACCCGAAGAGCTTCGACGTCAAGACGGCGCAGCTCATGCTCTTCGGCATGCTCCTCATGGACATGAGCGACGCCGCGGTCCTGCACGGCATCGCGGCGCGGCGCGCCGGCGCGAGCTGGGCCGAGATGCAGGACGTGATCAATCTCTGCTTCCTGTTCAGGGGGCTTTCGGCGGCAAACCGGGGTGCGGAAACGCTCGCCAACATCGCCCAGCGCGAAGTGCAGCAGAACGAGAAGGCGGAGCGACGGTGAAGGACACGCCGAACTCATCGGCGGCAAGTTCGTGCCTGCCGTGAGCGGGCGCCTGTTCGACAACCGGAGCGCGGTGGGCCACGGCCCGGCCCGCCGCGTGGCGTCACCGCCTCAGGCCCCTTGCCGAAGAGGAGCCGAGAGTTCAGTCTCCACGAGCTTGGCGAGGTCCTGCAGCAGTACCAGTTGATCGGCGTCGAGCTGCCGGGCGCGGTGGTCGATGATGCAGAGGCTTCCCACCATACTGCCGTCGGGGGCGGCAATCGGTGCTCCAGCGTAGAACCTCACCCGCGAGGAGCCGGTCACGAGCGGGTTGTCCGCGAAGCGGGGGTCCTGCAGGGCGTCGGGAACCTGCATCACGCCGGGCTCCAGGATCGCGTGAGCACAGAACGACAGCTCCCGCGGTGTCTCGTCGGCATCGAAGCCCACCTTCGACTTGAACCACTGTCGGTCGCGGGCGACCAGGCTGACGACGGCCGTCGAGACGCCGAAGAGCTGGGCCGCGATGCGCGTGACGCGATCGAAGCGCTCTTCGGGAGGCGTGTCGAGTACCTTCAGGTCGTGCAAGGCGCGCAGGCGTTGCTCTTCGCCTTCGGGCACCGGGGCTGCCAGCCACCTGCACGCCTGGCGCAGCGCCCACCGATGCAGGCGTGTGCGCGCGTAGCTTTCCTTGAACGGCCAGAGCAGCCAGTCGGTCGCGCCCGCGGCCGCGCCTGCGTCGACGTCGATGTCTCCCTGACGCGAGGACACGATCACGATCGCCGGCGCCGTCGCTTCGGACCGATCGAGGGCGCGCAGCGTGCGGCACATCCGGAGCTCGTCGCCGCCCGCCAACTCGCGCTGGATGAAGATCACCGACGGTCGCTCCCGAACGGCCAGCAACAGCAGCTGCTCCGCCCCGTCAGCCTGCAGCAGTCGGCCGCCATCTGCCTCGATCGCGGCGGCGAGAACCTGTCCCGCAGGCGCGCTCGTGGCCAGCAAGGCCACGAGTTCGCCGGGGCCCGGCCCGACTTCCGCCGTCGCGGCGTTGGCCGGCTCCGCGGTATCGCCGGCGATGCCCCGGGGCGCGAGCACGATCTGCATGCCTTCGGCGGCGGCGAAGACCTCGACCCCCGTGCCCGCCGCACGCTGCTGCGCGCGCTCCACGATGCGGTCGACAGCGGCGTCGTTGCGCATCGGATCGTGGTGATAGAGCGCCAGCTGGCGCACCCGGCCCGCGGCGGCGATGTCGATCGCGAACTCGACCGGACTGTGGCCCCAGCCTCGATAGCGGTCGTACTCCTCCTCCGTGAACTGGGCGTCGTGGATCAGCAGGTCGGCGTTCGCCACGAACTCGGCGTAGCGGCACTCGTCGGCACCCTGCGGCGGCCTTTCGCCATGGGCGAGTGCGGGCGAGTGCGGCTCATGGTCGGTGGCGTAGACGAGCGTTGCATGGTCCGCTTCGATGCGGTAGCCGAGAGTCAGCGCCGGATGGTTCATGTAGTGCGTTCGCACCCGCACGTCGTCGATCTGAACCGTTCCTTCCACGAGGTCGTGGTAGCGCACCTTGGCGGCGAACTGCTCCAGGGTGATCGGGAAGTACGTGTATTGCATCTGCCCGGCGAGCGACTCCCGCAGGGTAGGACCCAGGCCGCGCGGGCCATAGATGTCCCATTCGAATCGAGGATCGAAGAGCGGCGCCAGGAACGGCAGGCCCTGGATATGGTCCCAATGGGTGTGGCTGATGAACACGTGCCCACGCCGCGGGCCTTCCTTCTCTGCGATCAGCGCCTGGCCGAGCCCGTGTGCGCCGGTGCCGCAGTCGAGGAGGATCAAGACGCCGCTTTCCGTGCGCACCTCGACACATGACGTGTTGCCGCCGTAGCGGACGGTGTCGGGCCCGGGCTTGGGGATCGAACCTCGTGTGCCCCAGAAGTGGATACGCATCGTTGCCTTCCTTTCGCCCTTCAGGTTCGCCGGTCGCCAGGCCAGGCCAGGCCACTCTTCTAGCCCAATATTCGCCGAAGGGCAATGAACGCCACCTCCACGTTTCGAGTACACTTGAATCATGGAAGAGAGAGATGTCGTCCAGTCGCTCGCGGCACTCGCGCAGCCCATCCGCCTTCAGGTCTTCCGGGCCCTGGTCGTGCGAGGCGCTTGCGGCCTGACGCCGGGTGCGATGGCCGAGGGGCT
>NZ_JANODC010000458.1:0-11513 GCF_031412495.1 Rhizobacter sp.
GGCCGCGTCCTCGCGGCCGCTTTCGCGCCGCCGGGGCGAGCGCAGGCGAGGCGGCGCGCGACGGGCTTCGCCCCTAGCACTTCGCGCCGGTGAAGCCGGCCTTGATCCAGTCGAGGCTCTTCATGTTCGCCGGCGGGTTGACGCACTCGGCCGGGAAGGTCTGCACGTCGACGGCGACGACGCGCTTGGCCGCGGCGTCGTACCTGGTGCGGCCGATGGCGGTCGACTGTACCGCCTGCTGGCCGCCGCCGAGCGCCATGCGGACCGTCCCGCCCGGCGTTTCCCAGGTCGAGCCGCGCAGGGCCTCGGCGAGCTCGTCGCTGCTCGGCTTCTTGCCGCCGTTCTTCGCCATCGCCCGTTCGACCGCGAGCTTGACGCCCATCAGCGCCTGCGTGATGCGATAGCTGGCCTGCACCGGCGCAACGCCGTGGGCCTGCTGGTACGTGGTCTGGAACCAGTCGTTGAGCGGGTTCTTCGCCGACAGGATGCCGTAGGCGCCGCGGGCCCCGAAGATGGTGCCGTCCGGCACCTTGTCGAGGAGGCCGGGAAAGACGTGGTCGGCAGCGGACAGGACGAGCAGCGTGTCCTTCAGCGCACCGCGGGCGCCTGCCTGGAGGATGAAGGCCTGCAGGTCGCCGCCCCACAGGCTCGAATAGGTGATGTCGGCGGGACGGCTGGCGAGCGCCGAGACTTCCGTGCCGTACTGTCCGGCGCCGAACTTCGGCAGCAGGTCGGCGCCCGGCTTGGCCTGCGGGTAGAGCTGGGCCATGCTGGCCAGGAAGTCGGCCCGCGAGTCCTGGCCCCAGGCGTAGTCCTGGTTAATCAGGTTGAACGTCTCGACCTTGATGTTGCGCGACTTCAGGTAGCGCGTCAGGGAGACGTTGTCCATCGCCGCGTGCGAAGCGGTGCGGAACACGTACTTCGGGCTGCCCTCCTCGAAGATCCGCGGCGTGCCGCAGTCGAACAGGACCAGGAACTTCTTCAGCTCCTCGGCCACCGGCGCGACCGCGAGGCAGTCGCCGCTGCCGATGTAGCCGACGACGGCATCGACGTTCTCGCGCTGGTAGAGGTTGCGCAGCTCCTGGACCTGCTTGGTCGCACCGCCCGCCTCGTCGACCACGACGGTCTCGACCCGCATGCCGCCGAAGCCGGTCTGGCCGTACGGTGCCGGCGCCTTGCCGGCGTTGAACTGCTCGACGATCGTCTTGGCGGCATTGCCGGCGGGGACGCCGAAGCTCTCGGCCGCCGGGCCGGAAAGAAAGGTGACGATGCCGAGCTTGAACGTCGCCTGGGCCTGGGCGGTGCCCGTGGCGAGGGTGCACAAAGCTGCGGCGGCAGCGACACGGACCATGGATGCGAAGGGGAGGTTCATCTCGGCTTCCTTGCCGCGGCGCGGCTGGGCGGCCAGTCTAGGCGCGAGGATTCCGAACACAAGTCGAGCCGCTTGGGGGCTTACCCGGATGTCGTCGGCGGCGCGCAAGCGACACGGCAGCGGGCGCGAGGTGCTGCACGACAATCGTCGCCCGCTCCCCGTGACGATTCGAACCTTGGCAGCAACGCACCTGCGGCACGTTCCGCTCCCCACGGGCCGGCGCCGATGATCCGGCTCGTCCGCCGCCGCCAGGCGTGGCGGCTCACCTGGCAGGGCTGGCTGGTGCTGGTGCTGGCCGTCGGGGGTGCAGCGCTGTTCGGGGTGGCGCGGATCGCGGGCTTCCTCTCGGCCGACGATCCGGCGCCCGGGGCGCGCACGCTGGTCGTCGAAGGCTGGCTCGAGCAGGCCGACCTGCGCCATGCCCTCGCGGCGATCCGCACCGGCCGCTACGAGCGGGTCCTGACGACCGGCGGGCCCGTCGAGACCTGGGACGACCCGCCGGGCCGGGTCAGCTCGGCCGAACGAGCGGCCGGCTTCCTCCGGGCCCAGGTTCCGGCCGGCGTGGTCGTGACGGCGGTACCGGCGCCGGAGTCGCCGAAGGACCGCACGTACCTGAGCGCGGTGGTGCTGCGCGAGTGGGCGGCGCGGGCCGGCGTGCAACTCGTCGCCGTCGACCTCTTCTCGGCCGGCGTGCACGCGCGCCGTTCGCGCCTGATGTTCCGGGCTGCGCTCGGCCCGACGGTGAGCGTCGGCGTGCTGGCGGCGCCGCCGCGGCACTACGACCCGGCCCGCTGGTGGGCGAGCAGCAACGGCGTCAAGACGGTGCTGACCGAGACGCTCTCCCTGGTCTGGACGGCGTGCTGCTTCCGGCCTCCGCGCGACACGTCGAGACTGCCGGGCGCGCCTTAGCGGCTGTAAACGGCCTTGTCCGCCGTGGCCCTGCTGCGGCGGTCTTGGCCTCGTGCCGGTGCGGACGAGGCGGCGCGCGAAGCCGCGCTGATCGGCCGCTGGCCGAAGGGCGCGATGGCCCGGCTCAGCGCAGCGGCGTGATCGCCGCGCTCGCTGCGGCCGGGATCCGGTCGGCCCCGCTCCAGCCGCCGCCCAGCACGCGGTAGAGCGTCACCAGGTTCTGCAGGCGCAGGGCCCGGGTCTGGACCAGCGCCTGCTGGGCCGCGAACAGCGAGCGCTGGGCGTCGAGGATGTCCAGGAAGCTCGCGGCGCCGGCCCGGTAGCGCAGGTCGGCGAGGCGGAAGACGACGGCGAGCGCTTCAACCTGCGCCGCCTGGGCGCGCTGTTGCTCGCCGAGCGTGGCGCGGCCGGCGAGCGCATCGGAGACCTCGCGGAAGGCGGTCTGGATCGAGCGCTCGTACTGGGCGACGGCGGTGTCGCGGTTGACCTGGGCGACCTCGAGGCTGGCGCGGTTGCGGCCGTAGTCGAAGATCGGCTGCAGGAGCTGGGCCGTGCCGGTGAAGGCGAACGAGCCGCTCTTGAACAGGCCGTCGAGCTCGCTGCTCGCGGTGCCGAGGTTGGCCGTCAGCGAAATCCGCGGGAAGAAGGCGGCCCGTGCGGCGCCGATGTTGGCGTTCGCGGCGAGCAGCTGCTGCTCGGCGGCGCGCACGTCGGGGCGGCGCACGAGCAGGTCGGAGGGCAGGCCGGCCGGCAGGTCGGCAGGGATCTGCTGCATGTCGAGCGGCAGCGGCGCGGGCAGGTCCGGCGGTAGCGCGTCCCCGAGCAGGAGCTGCAAGGCGTTGCCGTCGAGCGCACGCTGGCGCAGCGCCTGGGCCAGGGTGACGCGGGCGGCCTCGAGCAGCGACTCGGCCTGGCGGAAATCGAGCTCCGAGGAGGCGCCGGCGTCGAAGCGCAGCTTGATGAGGCGCAGCCCTTCCTCGCGCGTCGCCAGCGTCTGCCGCGTGACCTCGAGCAGCTCCTCGTCGGCGAGCACGGCGAGGTAGGTGCTGGCGACCGCCCCGACGAGGCTGATGTGCACCGCCTGGCGCGTTTCGGCCGTCGCCAAGTACTGCCTCAGCGCCGCCTCGCCGAGGGCGCGGACGCGGCCGAAGAGGTCGAGCTCGTAGCCGGTGACGGCGAGGCCGACGGCATACGAACCGGCGACGCTGCCGAGCGCCGGCTGCCGGGCCACCGTGGCACCGGCGCCGAGCGTGGGCAGCTCGTCGGCGCGGCGCACCTGGTAGAGGGCCCGCGCCTGCTCGATGTTGAGCGCGGCGATGCGCAGGTCGCGGTTGTTCTGCAGCGCCAGCGCGATCAGGCGGCGCAGCCGTGCGTCGGCGAAGAAGCGCTGCCACTCGAGGTCGGCGGCGGCCTGGCTGCCGGACGCGGACGGCGTCATCTCCGGTGCGTAGGTGGGCGGCACCGGCGCCGCCGGGCGCTGGTAGGCCGGGATCAGGCTGGTGCAGCCGGCCAGGGCCAGTGCGCCGACGGTCACCAGGCGCGGGGCTGCCGGGGCGTAGCGCGGGACCCTACGCATGGTCGCCCTCCCGCGCCGGCGGCAGCGGCACCCCACCGTCGCCTGCCGCGGGTGTCGTCGGCGCGGACCCGCCGGCCACCCGGGGCTTGCCGCCCTTGAAGAGGGTTCGCATGACGACGAAGAACACCGGCACGAAGAACACCGCCAGCACGGTGGCCGAGATCATGCCGAACATCACCCCGGTGCCGATCGCGCGCTGGCTCGCCGACCCGGCGCCGCTCGAGATCACCAGCGGCAGCACCCCGAAGATGAAGGCGATCGACGTCATCAGGATCGGCCGGAAGCGCAGGTGCACCGCCTTCAGCGTGGCCGCGACCAGGTCCATCCCTTGGGCATGCAGGTCCTTCGCGAACTCGATGATGAGGATCGCGTTCTTCGCCGACAGGCCGATCACGGTGATCAACCCGACCTTGAAGAAGACGTCGTTCGGCATGTCGCGCAATGTCGCGCCGAGCACCGCGCCGAGGACGCCGAGCGGCACCGCCAGCAGCACCGCGAAAGGGATCGACCAGCTCTCGTACAACGCCGCCAGGCACAGGAACACGGCGAGCAGCGAGAAGGCGATCAGGATCGTCGCGGTCGCGCCCGAGAGGCGCTCCTCGCGCGACTGGCCGGTCCACTCGAAAGCGAAGCCGGCCGGCAGCCGCGCGGCGAGCGCCTCCATCTCGGTCATCGCGTCGCCGGTGCTGTAGCCGGGCTTGGCATCGCCGGCGATGCGCATGGTCGGGTAGCCGTTGTAGCGGATCGTCTGCATCGGCCCGGTGATCCACTTCGTCGTCGCCATCGCCGACAGCGGCACCAGCCGGCCCTGCCGGTTGGGCACGTTGAGCTCGAGCAGGTCGTCGGGCTGCATCCGGCTCGGGGCATCGGCCTGGACGACGACGCGCTGCAGACGGCCGGCGTTCGGAAAGTCGTTGACGTAGGCCGACCCGAGAGAGGTCGACAGCACCTGGTTGATCGCGTCGAAGCCGACGCCGAGCGCGTTGGCGCGATCGCGGTCGATCTCGACCTGCAGCTGCGGCGCGTCCTCGAGGCCGTCGGGGCGAACGCCGGCCAGGACCTTGCTTTGCGCCGCCATCCCCAGAAGCTGGTTGCGGGCCGCGAGCAGCGCCGCATGGCCGTTGCCGCCGCGATCCTGCAGCCGGAACGTGAAACCGGTGGCGTTGCCGAGCTCGCGGATCGGCGGCGGGCTGAGGGCGAGGATGAACGCGTCGCGGATGCCGCTCAAGGCTGCGTTGGCGCGCGCGGCGATCGCGCTGGCCGAGTGTTGGGCACCCTCGCGCTGGTCCCACGGCTTGAAGGTCACGAACGCGAGCGCCGCGTTCTGGCCGCTGCCGAAGAAGCTGAAGCCCAGCACGCTGACCATCTTGTCGACCTCGGGCTGCTTCAGCATGTAGGCCTCGACCTGCTTCATCACCTCGAGCGTGCGCTCCCGCGTCGCGCCCGGCGGCAGCTGGGCGTTGGCGATCAGGAAGCCCTGGTCTTCGTTGGGCAGGAACGAGGCCGGCAGGCGCATGAACATCACCGCCACCACGGCGACGAGGGCGGCGAAGACCAGCATGTATCGCCAGGTACCCTGCAGCATCTTCGCGACCCAGCTCTCGTAGCCGTGCGTCGTCGATCTGAAGCCGCGGTTGAACCAGCCGAAGAAGCCGCGCTTCTCGTGCTTGTGCCCGGCCTCGACCGGCTTCAGGAACGTCGCGCACAGGGCTGGGGTCAGCGAGTTGGCGAGGAAGAGCGAGAACAGCATCGAGCTCACCATCACCAGCGAGAACTGGCGGTAGATGTTGCCCACCGACCCCGCGAAGAACGCCATCGGCAGGAACACCGCCACCAGCGCCACGGTGATGCCGACGAGCGCGGCGCTGATCTGGCCCATCGCCTTTCGGGTCGCATCGCGCGGCGACAGGCCCTCCTCGCTCATGATCCGCTCGACGTTCTCGATGACGACGATCGCGTCGTCGACCAGAATGCCGACCGCGAGCACCATCGCGAACATCGTCAGCACGTTGATCGAGTAGCCGAACGCGAACATCATCGCGAAGGCGCCGAACAGCGCGACCGGGACGACGATGGTCGGGATCAGCGTGTAGCGGAAGCTCTGCAGGAACAGGTACATCACCAGGAAGACGAGGATCACCGCCTCGATCAGCGTCTCGGCCACCTGGCTGATCGAGATCTTGACGAAGCGCGAGCTGTCGTACGGGATGTCCCACTTCACGCCGGCCGGAAAGTAGCGCGCCAGCTCGCCCATCCGGGTGCGCACCAGGTCGGCCGTGGCGAGCGCGTTGCCGGTGGGCGAGAGCTGCACGCCGATGCCGGTCGAGGGCTTGCCGTTCAGGCGCGCCGCGGTGGCGTAGTTCTGGCCGCCGAGCTCGATGCGCGCGACGTCGCGCAGGCGAACCGTCGAGCCGTCTGTGTTGGCGCGCAGCACGATGTCGCCGAACTGCTCCACCGACGTGAGCTGGCCTTCGACGACGACGGTCGCGCTGATCGATTGCCCGGGTTGCGTCGGCAGGTCGCCGATCGTGCCCGACGAGACCTGGGCGTTCTGCACCCGGATCGCGCTGTTCACGTCCGCCGGGGAGAGGTTGAAGCCGACCAGCTTGGCCGGATCGATCCAGACCCGCATCGCCCGCTCGGTGCCGAACAGCTGCGCCTGGCCGACGCCCGGCAGGCGCTGGATCTCCGGCAGCACGTTGCGCGAGGCATAGTCGCCGAGCGCGACCGGGTCCCACGCGGGGTCGTCGCTCGAGAGGATGGTGAACAGCAGGAAGTTCGAGCGTGCCTTGTCGACGCGCACGCCCTGCTGCGTCACCGCGGCGGGCAGGCGCGGCGCGGCGCGGGTCAGCCGGTTCTGCACGTCGATCTGGGCGATGTCCGCGTTGACGCCGGTCTCGAAGGTCAGCGTGATCTGGCCGACGCCGTTGGCCTGGCTCACGGACTCCATGTAGATCAGGCCGGGCGAGCCGTTCATCTCCTGCTCGATCACGCCGACGACGCTGTTCTCGAGCGTCTGCGCGGAGGCCCCCGGATAGACCGCCGTCACGATGATCGACGGCGGTGCGACGGTCGGGAACTGGGCGACCGGCAGCTGCTTGATGGCCACCCCGCCGAAGACCATGATGAAGAGCGCGATCACCCACGCGAAGATGGGCCGGTCGATGAAGAACTGGGCCATCGCGCGGGTTGCTCAGCGCGGCGCAGCCGCGGCGGCCGACGCGGTAGGGCCGGGTGCCGTCGGGGCCGATGCGCCCGGTGCCCGCCACGGCACCGGCTTGACCGGCGCGTTGCCGCGCAGCTTCTGGAAGCCGTCGACCATCACCATCTCGCCGGCGCCGAGGCCCTCGAGGACGATCCAGCCTCCGCCTTGCGCCGAGCCGACCTTGACCGGCCGCGGCGCGACCTTGCCGTCGCTGCTCACGACCATCACGCTGTCGCCGGTGGAGCCGCGCTGCACCGCCTGCTGCGGCACGACGATGCCGCTCGGCGTCTCGGCCTGCTCGACGCGGACGCGCACGTACATGCCGGGCAGCAGGAACCCGCGCGGGTTCGGCACCTCGGCGCGCAGGGTGATCTGGCCCGAGGTCGGGTCGACGCTGAGGTCCGAGAAGAGCAGCTTGCCGGCCTGGCCGTAGACGGTGCCGTCCTCCAGCACGATCTGCACCGGCGACGAGTCGCCGCCGCCGGCGCGCTTGAACTTGCCGCTCTCGACCGCCCGGCGCAGGGCGAGGACGTCGGTCGTCGACTGCGTGAAGTTGACGTACATCGGGTGGATCTGCTGCACGACGGCCAGCGGCGTCGCCTCGCCTTGCCCGACGAGGGCGCCCTCGGTGACGAGGGCCCGGCCGATGCGGCCCGAGATCGGCGCCGTCACCGACGCGTAGCCCAGGTTGATCTGGTTGCTGCGCACGGCCGCCCGCGCTGCGGCGACGTCGGCCTCCGCCGCCTTCTGCGCGGCGACGGCGTTGACGTATTCCTGCTTGCTGATCGCATTGGCTTCGACCAGCGGCCGGTAGCGCTCCGCCTGCGCCGTCGCCTGCGTGAGGTTCGCCTGGGCGCGCGCCAGCGTCGCCTGGGCGCTGGCGACCGCCGTCTGGTAGGACGCAGCGTCGATCTGGAAGAGCGGCTGGCCGGCCTTGACGTCGCTGCCTTCCGTGAAGAGGCGCTTCTGCACGATGCCGGCCGCTCGCGCGCGCACCTGCGCCACCCGTGACGCCTCGAGGCGGCCCGGCAGCTCGGTCACGAGACCGACGGCGCGCGGCTGTACCGTGACGACGCCGACCTCGACGGCGGGTGGCCCGTTCGCGGCCGGCCCGGCACCCGCAGGTGCGGCGTCGTTCTTCTGGCCGCAGCCCGAGGCCAGCCCGGCGAGAAGCGCCAGGACTCCTGGCAGTGCCAGTCCCTGCGTGCCGTACCAGGCGCGCGGGCGCATCAACCCAGCCATCGGGAACCCTCCGTGGAGCCGCTGCGACGCGGCGGCCGCGAGCCGCCCGCGTGCCCGAGGCAGCCGGGGCCTCTCGGCGCGAAGCCGAGGAGGATAGCGGAGGCACCCGGCCGGCGCTGACGCCGGCCCTGCACCGCACCGGTGCCTTCAGCTGCGCTGGAACTTGAAGACGGCGACGCTGGCGAGCAGGTTCGGCAGGGTCCGGACGATCCGGCCGGCCTGGATGCCGAACGCGTCGAGCACGGTCAGGCCGTCCTTGCGGGCGAGGATCTCGAAGTCGGCATACGTGCCGACCCGGATGTTCGGCGTGTCGTACCACTGGTACGGCAGGACACGCGTCACCGGCATCCTGCCCCAGGCGACGTGGAGCCGGTTCGGCCAGTGCGCGAAGTTGGGGAAGCTGACGATGCCGATGCGGCCGACCCGGGCCGTCTCGCGCAGCATCTTCTCGGTGTTGCGCAGGTGCTGCAGGGTGTCGAGCTGGAGGACGACGTCGAAGCTGCGGTCCTCGAACAGGGCCAGGCCTTCCTCGAGGTTCAGCTGGATGACGTTGACGCCGCGACGGTGGCAGGCGAGGACGTTGTCGTCGGCGATCTCGATACCGTAGCCGGTGCACTGGCGGCGGTCGCGCAGGTGCGCCAGCAGATCGCCGTCGCCGCAGCCGAGGTCGAGCACGCGCGAGCCGGGCGGCACCAGCTCGGCGATCAGCTCCATGTCCTTGCGGTCGCTCACGCGAGCTCCCGTGCCAGGTTGTCGAAGCAGGCCTTCAGCACCCCGTGGTAGCGCGGATCGTCGAGCAGGAAGGCGTCGTGGCCGTGCGGCGCGTCGATCTCGGCGTAGCTCACGTCGCGGCGGTTGTCGACGAGGGCCTTGACGATCTCGCGCGAGCGGGCCGGCGCGAAGCGCCAGTCGGTGCTGAAGCTGACGAGCTGGAAGCGGCAGCGTGCTGCCGCGAAGGTCGCGGCGAGGTCGCCGCCGTGCGCCCGGGCCGGGTCGAAGTAGTCGAGGGCGCGGGTGATCAGCAGGTAGGTGTTGGCGTCGAAGTACTCGCTGAACTTGTCGCCCTGGTGGCGCAGGTAGGCCTCGATCTGGAACTCGATCGCCTGCGTCGAGTAGCCGAGCACGGCGTTCTGCATGTCGCGCCCGAACTTGGCCTCCATCGCATCGTCGGAGAGGTAGGTGATGTGGCCGATCATCCGCGCCACCGTGAGGCCGCGCCGCGGCACCGTGCCGTGCTCGGCGTAGTGGCCGCCGTGGAATTCCGGGTCGGTGACGATGGCCCGCCGCGCCACCTCGTTGAAGGCGATGTTCTGCGCCGACAGGTTGGGTGCGCTGGCGATGGCGACGCACACGCGGAGGCGGTCCGGAAAGCGCAGCGACCAGGCGAGCGCCTGCATGCCGCCCAGGCTGCCGCCGATCACCGCGGCGAGCCGGCCGATGCCGAGCGCCTCGACCAGCCGGGCCTGGGCATCGACCCAGTCCTCGACCGTCACGACCGGGAAGTCGCTGCCGTAGGAGCGGCCGTTCGCGGCCGGGTCGGGGTTGATGCTGGTCGGTCCGGTCGACCCGAAGCAGGAGCCGGGGTTGTTGACGCCGATCACGAAGAAGCGTTCGGTGTCGAGCGGCTTGCCCGGGCCGACCAGGTTGTCCCACCAGCCCTCGCTCTTCGCCTTGCCCTTGTAGACGCCGGCGACGTGGTGCGACGCGTTCAGCGCATGGCAGACGAGCACGGCGTTGCTGCGCGCCGCGTTCAGCTCGCCGTAGGTCTCGTAGACGAGCGTGTAGTCCGAGAGCGTCGCGCCGCTCGCCAGCGGCAGCGGCTCGGCGAAACGCATCGTTTGCGGCAGGACGGCGCCGATGGAAGGCATGGCAGCGGAGCAGGCATGAAAAAACCCGGCGCTGCCAAAGCAGGACACCGGGTCGTCGCTCGGGGCCTTCTCTTTAGCCGTACTTGTAGAGCGCCCGCAAGCCGGACAAATCGGCGCTTGCGAACGAGTATAGCGACGCGGGTCGCGTCAGCGATCGCGGCTGGCGGCGGCGACGAGGTCCTTGGCGAACTCGGGCTGGCTCGGCGCGTAGCGGCGCGCCATGGCCATGAGTTCGGCCCGCTCCTCGCAGGCGCGGCGGGCCGCGCGGCGTGCTGCGCGGTCGACACGGCGGCGGGCGAGCGACGCGCCGAGCCAGGCGCCGCCGGCCAGGCCGATGCGAACCAGCTGCGCCGCCAGGGCACCGAGATCGGCGGCCAGCTGCGGCGGCGGACGGAGCGGGGGGACCAGAACCTTTTGCACGAACATGGCGTTCTCCTGGAAAGGCGCCGCCCGGCGAAAACGAGGCGACCCCGTTAGACTAGGGTTTTCCCTAGTCGCCTGGAAATTCCAGGTGGTGATCGCGCCATCACCGGCGCGAATGGCTTCCCAGGCAGATGAACTTCCGCACCCTCGACCTCAACCTGCTGCGCGTGTTCGAGGCCGTCATGGTCGAGCGCAACGTGACCCGTGCCGGCACGGTGCTGTCGATGACTCAGCCGGCGGTGAGCAACGCCCTCCGACGCCTGCGCGAGGCGACCGGCCAGGAGCTGTTCCACACCATCCCCGGCGGCGTCGTCCCGACGGCGCAGGCCGAGGCCTGGTGGCCCGAGGTGCGTGCCGCCCTGGCCACGCTGCGGAGCACGTTCGAGCCGCGCGCCTTCGATCCGGCACGCGACGCCCACGCCTTCACCCTGGCGATGGCCGACGCGACCGCGACCGTGCTGCTGCCGCCGTTGCTCGCCGCCCTGGATCGGGCCGGCGCCAAGGCCGAGCTGCGCGTCCTGCCGCTGGAATCGCGCGACCCGCGCCCGCTCCTCGAGCAAGGCGGCGCCGACCTGGCGGTCGGCTTCTTCCCGGACGTCGCCGCGGCGCTCGCCGCCGAAGGCCCGCGCGCCGCCAGCGTGCTCGACCTCCTCTATCGCTGCGACTACGTCTGCGTCCAGCGCCGCGGCCACCCCATGCCGAGCGAGCGGGCCCACTCGCTCGCTTCGTACTGCAGCTCGTGCGACGTGCGCGTCAGCTTCGCCGGCCGGCCGCGCGGCTTCGTCGACGA
The DNA here is from genome assembly GCF_031412495.1 of Rhizobacter sp. GTDB lineage: Bacteria > Pseudomonadota > Gammaproteobacteria > Burkholderiales > Burkholderiaceae_C > Schlegelella_A. The sequence continues at coordinate 11,386 of NZ_JANODC010000458.1, forward strand.
GGCACGGGCGCGCGAAGGCCGCGAGCGCCAGGTCCTGCTCACGGTCAACCAGTTCTCGACCGCGGCGCGGGTCGTCCACGAGTCCGACCTGCTCACCGTGCTGCCGCGCAGCTTCGTGCCGGCCTCGG
>NZ_JANODC010000459.1:0-1588 GCF_031412495.1 Rhizobacter sp.
GTCGATCCCGGCCCCGGCGCATCCGCCGGCGCGTCGAGGCGCTGCCGGTGGCCGCCGTAGCGAACGCGCGCGCGTTCGGCTTCCTCTCGGCTCCAGGCGGCCCAGCCGCTTCGACCATCGCCGGCGTCGACCATCGCGATGCAGTCGACCGGGCAGACCGGGACGCAGAGCTCGCAACCGGTGCAAAGGACGTCGACGACGGCATGCATGTGCTTTGCCGCGCCGACGATCGCATCGACGGGGCAGGCCTTCAGGCAGAGCGCGCAGCCGTTGCTGGCCGCTTCGTCGATGACGGCCAGGGCGCGCGGACCTTCGCTGCCGCAAGCCGGATCGAGCCGGCTCGCCGGTCGTCCGGAGATCCGCGCCAGCCGCTCGACGCCCTCCTGGCCGCCCGGCGGGCAGCGGTTGACGTCGGCGGCGCCGTCGGCGATGGCCTCGGCATAGGCCCGGCAGTCCGGGTAGCCGCAGCGCGTGCACTGCGTCTGCGGCAGCGCGTCGAGCAGCGCCTCGGCGAGCAGGGCCATCCGGCTTCGCGAGTCAGGCGCTCAGGACGGGGCGCCTGGCGCGCGTGCTGCGCGCCGACTTGCGTGCCGGCGTCTGGTGCTCGGCGATGAACTCGCGCACGCGCGGGTAGATCTTCTCGCGCCAGCGCCGGCCGGAGAAGATGCCGTAGTGGCCGGCACCGAGCGCGTCGTAGTGGAACTGCCGCTCGCGCGGCACGCCGGTGCACAGCGCATGCGCGGCCCTCGTCTGGCCGGCGCCCGAGATGTCGTCCAGCTCGCCTTCGACCGTGAGCAGGGCGGTGGTGGTGATGTCCTGCGGCCGCACCAGTTCGCCGTCCACCTTCCACGTGCCGTTGACGAGGGCGAAGTCCTGGAACACGGTCTTGATGGTGTCGAGGTAGTACTCCGCCGGCATGTCGAGAACGGCGTTGTACTCGTCGTAGAAGTCGCGATGGAAGTCGGCGTTCCCGTCGTCGCCGCGGACGAGGTCGAGGAAGTAGTCGTAGTGCGACTTCAGGTGCCGCTCCGGGTTCATGGCGATGAAGCCGGCGTGCTGAAGGAAGCCCGGGTACACGCGCCGGCCGGCACCGGGATAGTTCACCGGCACCCGGTGGATGACGTTGTTCTCGAACCAGGCGAAGCTCTTGTTCATGGCCAGGTTGTTGACCGCCGTCGGGCTCTTGCGGGCGTCGATGGGCCCGCCCATCATCGTCATCGTCCGGGGCGTGGGCTCGCCGGCGCTGGCCATGAGCGACACCGCGGCGAGAACCGGAACGGTGGGCTGGCAGACCGAGATCACGTTGACCTCGGGGCCGATCAGGCGGACGAACTCCTGGATATAGCGCACGTAGTCGTTCAGGTGGAAGGCGCCGCGCTCCTCCGGGACCATGCGCGCGTCGGTCCAGTCGGTGAGGAAGACCTTGTGCTCCTTGAGGAGCTCGCGGACGGTGTCGCGCAGCAGCGTCGAGTGGTGGCCGGACAGGGGCGCCACGACCAGCACGGTGGGCTGCACCTTGAGCCGCTGCAGCGTCGGCAGGTCGTCGGTGAAGCGCTTGAAGCGGAGCAGTCTGCAGAAGTCCTTCTCC
>NZ_JANODC010000460.1:0-2460 GCF_031412495.1 Rhizobacter sp.
CTGGCGCTGCAGATCGCGCCGATCGTCGAAGCCGTCAAGCTGCTCGGCTGGCCGGTCCTCACGGTGCCCGGCATCGAGGCCGACGACGCCATCGGCACGATCTCGTGCATGGCCGCCAAGGGCGGCTTCCGGGTCGTGATCTCGACCGGCGACAAGGACCTGGCCCAGCTCGTCGGCGAGAGCGTGGTCCTCATCAACACCATGAGCAGCGAGCGGCTCGACGTCGCCGGCGTCGCCGCCAAGTTCGGCGTCCCGCCCGAGCGCATCGTCGATTACCTCGCGCTCATCGGCGACTCGGTCGACAACATTCCCGGGGTCGACAAGGTGGGGCCGAAGACGGCCGCGAAGTGGATCGCCGAGCACGGTTCGCTCGACGGCGTGATCGCCGCCGCGCCGACGATCAAGGGCGTCGTCGGCGAGAACCTGCGCAAGGCGCTCGACTGGCTGCCGCAGGGGCGCCGCCTGGTCACGGTCTCCACCGACTGCGACCTGAGCGGGCACGTGCTCGGCTGGCCGGAGTTCGACGCCCTTGCGCTCGGCGAACCCGACGTCCCCGCCCTGATGGCCTTCTACGACCGCTACGGCTTCGCCTCGATGAAGAAGGAGCTGGAGTCGGGTTCGGCGGCGCGGCCGCGGGCGCGCCTGGCCGCCACGGAGACGCTCGACCTGCCGACGCCGGTGCCCTCCGAGGACATCGTCCGCCGCTACCTGACGGTGACCACGGCCGAGTCGCTCGAGCGCTGGGCCGCACGCATCGAGGCGGCGGCGTTGACCGCGCTCGACATCGAGACCGACTCGCTCGATCCGGTCCGGGCCCGGCTGATCGGCCTGTCGGTGTCGGTCGAGCCGGGCGAGGCGGCCTACATCCCGGTCGGCCACAGCTACGCCGGCGCGCCCGAGCAGCTGCCGCTGGAGCAGGTGCTCGCCCGGCTGCGGCCGTGGCTGGAGAACGCCGCCGCAGCCAAGGTCGGACACGACACCAAGTACGACACACACGTCTTCGCCGGCGCCGGCATCGCCGTGCGCGGCTACGCGCACGACACGATGCTGCAGAGCTATGTCTTCGAGGCGCACAAGGCGCACAGCCTCGAGAGCCTGGCCTTTCGCCGCCTGGGCCGCACCGCGCTCACCTACGAGGCGGTGTGCGGCAAGGGCGCGAGCCAGATCCCGTTCGCGCAGGTCGAGGTCGCTCGGGCGACCGAGTACGCCTGCGAGGACGCCGAGATGGCGCTGCACGTGCACCGCGCCGCCTGGCCGGTGCTCGAGGCCGAGGCGGGCCTCGCCGACGTGTACCGCCGCATCGAGTTGCCGACGGCGGCGGTCCTCGGCCGCATGGAGCAGGTCGGCGTCCTGATCGACAGCGCCCTGCTGGCGGCGCAGAGCCAGGACCTCGCCGAGCGGCTCTCCGCCCTCGAGCAGGAGGCCTACGAGCTCGCCGGCCAGCCGTTCAACCTCGGCAGCCCGAAGCAGATCGGCGAGATCCTCTTCGGCAAGCTCGGCATGCCCGTCAAGCGCAAGACGGCGAGCGGCGCGCCGTCGACCGACGAGGACGTGCTGCAGGAGCTCGCCCAGGATTTCCCCCTGCCGAAGAAGCTGCTCGAGCACCGGAGCCTCTCGAAGCTGAAGGGCACCTACACCGACAAGCTGCCGCTGATGGTCAACCCCACGACGGGCCGCGTCCACACCCAGTACGCGCAGGCGGTGGCGGTGACCGGGCGGCTGTCGAGCAACGACCCCAACCTGCAGAACATCCCGATCCGCACCGCCGAAGGCCGGCGCGTCCGCCAGGCCTTCATTCCACCGGAAGGCTCGGTCATCCTGTCGGCCGACTACTCGCAGATCGAGCTGCGCATCATGGCCCACATCTCCGCCGATGCCGGCCTGCTCGCGGCCTTCGGTGGCGGCATCGACGTGCACCGGGCCACCGCCGCCGAGGTCTTCGGCGTGGCCCTGCCGGAGGTCTCGAGCGAGCAGCGCCGCTACGCCAAGGTCATCAACTTCGGCCTCATCTACGGCATGAGCGCCTTCGGCCTGGCCGCCAACCTCGGCATCGAGCGCAGCGCCGCCTCGGCCTACATCGAGCGCTATTTCGCGCGCTACCCCGGCGTCAAGCGCTACATGGATGCGACCCGCGCCGCCGCGGTGCAGACCGGCTACGTCGAGACGCTGTTCGGCCGCCGCGTCCACCTGCCCGAGATCAGGAAGCCCGGGCCGCGCCGCAGCGCCGCCGAGCGGCAGGCCATCAATGCACCGATGCAGGGCACGGCCGCCGACCTCATCAAGCTGGCCATGATCGCGGTGCAGGAGCGGATCGACCGCGAAGGCCGGGCGACGCGGATGATCATGCAGGTGCACGACGAGCTCGTCTTCGAGGTGCCGCACGCCGAGCTCGACTGGGCCCGCGCGACGCTGCCGACGGTGATGGCCGGCGTGGCGACGCTGGCGGTGCCGCTGGTCGCC
>NZ_JANODC010000461.1:0-2011 GCF_031412495.1 Rhizobacter sp.
CGAACGGGTGATCGCCGCGGGCGGCGACCCGTCCAGGGTCGTCTTTTCCGGCGTCGGGAAGACGCGCGCCGAGATGAGGCGTGCCCTCGAGCTCGATGTGCTGTGCTTCAACTTGGAGAGCGTCGACGAGCTCGAGGTCCTTGCATCCGTGGCGCTCGCCGCCGGGCGCCGGGCGCGGGTCAGCCTGCGCGTCAATCCGGATGTCGACGCCCGCACCCATCCATACATCTCGACCGGGCTGCGCGCCAACAAGTTCGGCATCGCGCACGAGGCTGCGGCCGCCGCCTTCGAGCGAGCCGCGGCGTTCCCGGCGCTCGAGGTCGTCGGCATCGATTGCCACATCGGCTCCCAGATCACGGAGCTGGGTCCCTACGTCGACGCCCTCGATCGGCTGCTCGATCTCGTCGAAGTCGTCGAAGCGAAGGGAATTCCGATCGCCCACGTCGACGTCGGCGGCGGGCTGGGCATCACCTACGCCGAGGAGTCGCCACCGGCGGCCGGTGCACTGATCGCGGCGCTCCTGCAGCGCATCGACGAGCGCGGCCACGGCCACCGCAAGCTGTTGTTCGAGCCCGGTCGCTCGCTGGTGGGCAACGCCGGGCTGCTGGTGGCCGAAGTGCTCTACCTCAAGCAGGCGGCCGAGAAGAACTTCTGCATCGTCGACGCGGCGATGAACGACCTCGTGCGCCCGGCGATGTACGACGCCTGGATGCGCATCGTCGAGTGCGTTCCGACTGCCGTGGAGCCCGTGCGCTACGACGTCGTCGGGCCAGTCTGCGAATCGGGGGACTGGCTGGGCCGCGACCGCAGCCTCGCCGTTCGTGCCGGCGACTTCCTCGCCATCCTGTCCGCCGGCGCGTATGCGATGAGCATGGCCAGCAACTACAACACCCGGCCGCGAGCCGCGGAGGTGATGGTCTCCGGGCACGACTGCTGGCTCATCCGCGAGCGGGAAGCCTTGGCCGACCTCTTCCGCAACGAACACCTGTTGCCGGTCACCCCGGGCTGACCGGCCGGCCGGCTCAGATCCGGCCTTCCTCGACGGCGTGGCAGGCCACGCGCGCGCCCTCGATGGCGAGCAGTGCCGGCCGCTCGGTCCGGCAACGCTGGTTGGCGTGCGGACAGCGCGGATTGAACGCACAGCCGCTCGGCGGGTCGAGCGGGTTCGGCACCTCGCCCTGCACCGGCGTGCGCGCCCGACCGCTCATGTGGATGTCGGGTATGGCGTCGAGCAGCATGCGCGTGTACGGATGGCGCGGCCGGGCGAACAGCCGGCTCTTGTCGGCGAGCTCGACGATGCGGCCGAGATACATCACGCCGACCTGGTCGCTCACGTGGCGGACGACGGCGAGGTTGTGCGAGATGAACAGGTAGGTCAGGCCGTGCCTGGCCTGCAGATCCTTCATGATGTTGAGGACCTGCGCCTGCACCGACACGTCGAGCGCCGACGTTGGCTCGTCGCAGACCAGGAACTCCGGCTGCGTGGCGAGGGCACGGGCGATCGAGATGCGCTGGCGCTGCCCTCCCGAGAACTGGTGCGGGAACTTGGCGGCGTCGGCGCCGGCCAGCCCGACGGAGCCGAGCAACTCGTCGACCCGCCCGCGGATCCGGGCCCGCAGCTCCCTGCCCGCGAGCGGTGCCGCCTCGCCGAGGCCGTGCTCGCGCAGGGGCTCGGCGACGATGTCCTGCACCTTCCAGCGGGGGTTGAGGCTGGCGTAGGGGTCCTGGAAGATCATCTGCATTCGCCGCCGGATGGCGTCTGGCCGCGGGCCGCCCTTGGGCCCGGCGGCCTCGATGCCGTCGAAGACGACGCGGCCGCGGGTCGGCCGGTAGAGCCCGACGAGCAGGCGCGCGACCGTGCTCTTTCCGCACCCCGACTCGCCGACGAGGGCCAGGGTCGTGCCGCGCTCGATGACGAAGTCGATGTCGTCGACGGCATGCACGAACTGGCGCGGCTTGCGCTCGGCGACGCGGTTCAGCCAGGGCGCGGACACGTCGAAGGTCTTGGCGA
>NZ_JANODC010000462.1:0-2131 GCF_031412495.1 Rhizobacter sp.
TTCGTTCGCGGCGTCAACGCCGCGCTGGAACAGAAGACGCCGTTCGTCAGCTTCACCGCGACCGGCGGCGCGCGCATGCAGGAGGGCCTGCTCAGCCTGCTGCAGATGGCCAAGACGAACGCTGCCCTGACGCGCCTGGCCAAGGCCGGGCTGCCCTACATCAGCGTCCTCGCCGACCCGACCATGGGCGGCGTGTCGGCGAGCTTCGCCTTCGTCGGCGACGTGGTCATCGCCGAGCCGAAGGCGCTGATCGGCTTCGCCGGGCCGCGCGTGATCGAGAACACCGTGCGCGAGAAGCTGCCGGAAGGCTTCCAGCGCGCCGAGTTCCTGCTGCAGACAGGCGCCATCGACATGATCGTCGACCGGCGCGAGCTGCGCCCCAGCATCGCCCGGCAGATCGCGATGCTGCAGCGCCTGCCCTCCGACGCGGTGGCGTGACCGCGCCGGCGACGCTGGCCGAGTGGCTGGCGCACTGCGAGCAACTGCATCCGAAGACCATCGAGCTGACGCTCGACCGCGTCGCCGTCGTCAAGGCCCGCCTGGCGATCGCGTTCCAGGCGCCGGTCATCGTCGTCGCCGGCACCAACGGCAAGGGCTCGACCTGCGCCCTGCTCGAATCGATCGCCCTCGCCGCCGGGTACCGCGTCGGGCTCCATTCCAAGCCGCACCTCGTCCACTTCGAGGAGCGGTGCCGCGTCGGCGGCCGCAGCGTCGACGCCGCCGAGCTGCTCCCGCACTTCGCAGCCGTCGAGCGGGCGCGTGGCGACATCAGCCTGACCTATTTCGAGTTCACGCTGCTCGCCATCGCCCGGCTGTTCGCTGCGGCGCCGCTCGACCTCGTCATCCTCGAGGTCGGGCTCGGCGGCCGCCTCGATGCGGTCAATGCCTTCGATGGAGACTGCGCCGTCATCACCAGCATCGACATCGACCACCGCGAGTTCCTGGGCAACGACCGGGAGACAATCGGCCGCGAGAAGGCGGGAATCATGCGCGCGGGCCGGCCGGCCATCGTCAGCGATCCGATGCCGCCGGCGAGCGTCGTCAGCGAAGCCCGGCGCATCGGCGCCGACCTGCGCCTGGCCGGGGTCGACTTTCACCATGCGGGCGATCGCCAGCAATGGAACTGGGTCGGCCGCGAGATGCGGTTCAGCGGCCTGGCCTACCCGGCGCTGCGTGGCGCGAACCAGCTGCTCAATGCCTCCGGGGCGCTGGCGGCGCTCGAGGCGCTGCGCGAGCGCCTGCCGGTGAGCGCGCAGGCAGTGCGGAGCGGGCTGGCCACGGTCGAACTGGCAGGCCGGTTCCAGGTGCTGCCCGGCGAGCCGACCCTCGTGCTCGACGTCGGCCACAACCCGCACGCGATCGCCGCGCTGGCGCTCAACCTCGACCAGATGGGCTTCTTCCCGCGCACGCACGCCGTCTTCGGCGCGATGCGCGACAAGGACATCGGCGCCATGCTCCAGCGCCTCGCACCGCTCGTCGAGGCCTGGCACTTCACCGACCTGCCAGTGGCCCGGGCGGCGACCGCCGACGAGCTCGCCGCGCGCTGGCGCGAGGCGGCCGGCGCGGGCTCGAAGGCGACCGTCGCGACCCACGCCGACCCGGCGTCGGCGCTCGCCGCCGCGGTCGCCGCGGCAGAACCCGCTGATAGAATTCTGGTCTTCGGTTCCTTCTACACGGTCGGTGGCGTGCTCGAGCACGGCTTGCCGCAACGAGCCGGCCGCCACGTCCCCTGAGTCCGGCGGTTCGAACGGCAATCATCGATGTTCAAGAAGAAGAGCGACTCCCCGGCGCACACGCCCACGGTCGAATCGGCCGACGCCGTCCAGGCAGCTCGAACCCGCGCACGGCACCGGCTCATCGGGGCCGTCGTTCTCCTCGCCATCGGCATCATCGGCTTCCCGCTCGTCTTCGAGACGCAGCCGCGCCCGGTCCCGATCGACATTCCGATCGAGATCCCGCGCCGCGATGCGGTGCCGCCGCTGGCCATGCCGCAGTCGCGGCCGGCGCCGGTTCGCCCGGCCGACGAGCCGGTGGTGGCGCAGGCGGCGCCGAGCCGAGAAGCCGCGCCGGCGGAAGCGCGCGGCGAGGCCGGGCGCGACCTCGCTCCGCCGCGGCCGGCGCCGCCCCCCGA
>NZ_JANODC010000463.1:0-11732 GCF_031412495.1 Rhizobacter sp.
CGGAGCTGACCGAGTACCGGACCCTGGCGCCGGAGCGCGTCAAGTGCTGGCCGGCCGGCACCGGCCGCGCGCTCGCCGTCTGGCTGCGCACGCGCGGCATCGAGCCGCAGTGGATGGAGCTGCCGCCCGGCAAGCGCGCCACCGAGGTCGACGTCGAATAGAAAGGCTTAGATGGACGCTCAGAAGGAAGTCGATACACGCGGCATGAACTGCCCGCTGCCCATCCTCAAGGCGAAGAAGGCGCTCGCGGACATGGCGAGCGGCGATGTGCTGAAGGTGGTCGCCACCGACCCCGGATCGGTACGCGACTTCCAGGCGTTCGCGCGGCAGACCGGCAACGAGCTGGTCGAGCAGACCAGCGCCGACGACGAGTTCGTGCACTACCTGCGCCGCCGCTGATCCCCGATGTCATCCTGAGCGGAGCGAAGGATCTCAGCGCGCGCGCCGAGACTCTTCGCTTCGCTCAGAGTGACAGGGCGCGCTCGGTGACAGGGGCGCTCAGAGCGACAGGCTGCGCAGGTAGCGCCGGAAGTCGGCGCCGAGTTCCTGATTGGCGAGCGCGAGCTCGACGTTGGCCTGCAGGAAGCCTTCCTTGCTGCCGCAGTCGTAGCGCTTGCCTTCGTAGCGGAAGGCGTAGACCTTCTCGGTCTTCATCAGCGCGGCGATGCCGTCGGTGAGCTGGATCTCGCCGCCGACGCCGCGCGGCTGGGCTGCGATCTGCGCGAACACGCCCGGCGTCAGCACGTAGCGGCCGGAGACGCCGAGCAGCGACGGCGCGACCTCGGGCGCCGGCTTCTCCACGAACTGCTGGACGTCGACGAGGCGGTCGCCGACCGCCGTGCCGGCGACGATGCCGTAGCGGCGGGTGTGCTCCGGCGGCACTTCCTGCACGGCGACGATCGACGCCTGGCGCTCGTTGAACTGCTCGACCATCTGCGCCAGGATCGGCGGGTTGCCGATCATCAGGTCGTCGGGCAGGAGCACCGCGAAGGGATGGTCGCCGACGACGTGGCGGCCGCACAGGACCGCGTGGCCGAGCCCGAGTGCCTGCGGCTGGCGCACGAAGACGCATTCCATGTCGTCCGGCTTGACGGCGCGAACGATCCGCAGCAGCTCGGCCTTGTTCGACTTCTCGAGCGCTTCCTCGATCTCGAAGGTGCGGTCGAAGTGGTCCTCGATCGCCCGCTTGTGCCGGCTGGTGACGAAGACCATCTCGCGGACACCGGCGGCGTAGGCCTCCTCGACGGCGTACTGCATCAGCGGCTTGTCGACGATCGGCAGCATCTCCTTCGGCAGCGCCTTGGTCGCCGGCAGGAAGCGGGTGCCCAGGCCGGCCACCGGAAATATCGCGTGTCGGACCGTCATCTTCATACAATCGTTCGGGAGCTCCGCAGGATTCTTGCACGCACTCCCGCGCGCAGCAGGCGAAGGATGACATTCCCCCATGGATCTGCTCGTCGTCGACACCCTGGAAGCCGATGTCATGGAATGGCTCGGGGCGCGGCATCGGGTCCGGCACGCCCCCGAGCTCGCCTTCGCCCCGCGCGAGCTGCGGCGGGCGCTCTACAACGTGCGCGCAGCCATTGTCCCTTCCTCGGTCAGCGTCGATGCCGAGATGCTCGATTTCGCGCCGGCGCTGCGCGCTGTCGGCCGCGTCAACGCCGGCTCCGAGAACATCGATCTGGAGGCTTGCGAGCGCCGCCACGTCGAGGTCGTGCGCAGCCTGACGGCGAGCGCGCGCGCCGAGGCCGAGTTCATCATCGGCGCGATGCTGTCCCTGCTGCGCCGCGTGCCGGTGCGCGGGCCCGACGGCTCGGTCGCCGGCCGCGAACTCGGCGGCACCACCATCGGCATGGTCGGCATGCCGCCGGCGGCGCGCCTGATCGCGCAGCTCCTCTCCGGCTTCGGCACGAAGATCATCGGCTACGACCCGTCGCTGCACGCCAACGACGGCGTCTGGCCGCTGTGGCAGGTCCTGCCCGTCGGCCTGCGCGACCTGGTCGAGCGCGCCGACGTGCTCTGCGTCCAGCTCGACTACTTCAGCCGCTACCACGGCCTGTTCGGCGAGCGCTTCCTGCCCTACTGCAAGCAGGACCAGGTGCTCGTGAGCACCGGCCACTCCGGCCTGTTCGATAAGCGGCGCTGGCCACGGCACTGAAGACCGGGCGCATGGCCGCGGCCTGGCTCGACAGCGTCCAGCCCGGCGCGCTCGACCCCGACCGCCCGCTGCACGGCATCGAGACGCTGCAGGTGACGCCGCGCGTGGCCGGCACGACGCGCGAGTCGCGTCAGCGCAGCGCCTGGGCCGTGGTCCGGCGCATCGACGAGCTGCTCGAGGCCGCGCCGTTCGCCGGCCGCGACTTCAGGGCGACGATTCCAGACGCGCTCGCTGGTCCCGAAGCCGGTTCATCGTGGCCATGAACTCGGCCACGCGCTTGCGCTCCTGATCCACGACGGCGGCGGGGGCGCGGGCGACGAAGCTCTGGTTGCCCAGCTTGGCCTCGGCGCGGGCAATCTCGCCGGCGAGGCGGTCGATCTCCTTGCCCAGGCGTGACAACTCGGCAGCGAGGTCGATGCGCACCTCGAGAGCGATCCGCGTCGTTCCGGCCACTGCCACCGGTGAATTCCGCGTCGCCTCGGCGAAGGCGGCGTCGCTGTCGAGCAGCGTCACCTCCGACAGGCGGGCCAGCGCTTTCAGCAGCGGCGTTGCCTCGCGCATGAAGGCAGCGTCGCCGGTCGCATTGAGCGGCACGCGCTCCCCGGGCGGCAGGCTCATCTCGCTGCGCAGTGCGCGGCAGCAGCCGACCACCGCCTTGAGCTGCGCCATCCAGGCGTCGGCCGACGGATCGACGCGCTCGAGCTGGGCCTGGGGGTAGGGCGCGCCGACGATGCCGTGCGCTTTGTCGGGCGAACGCCGGCCGGCCGCGACCGACACCCGCTCCCACAGTTCCGCGGTGATGAAGGGCGTGATGGGGTGGAGCAGGCGCAGGACGGTCTCGAGCACGCGCAGCAGCGTCCGCCGCGTCGCCCGGCGCGCCGGCTCGCCGGCATCGTCGCTGCCCTCCGGCTTGTGCAGCTGGACCTTGGCGATCTCGAGGTACCAGTCGCAGTACTCGTCCCAGACGAAGGAATAGATCGCCTGGGCGACCGCATCGAGCCGGTACTCGGCGAAGCCCTGCGCGACGGCCGCCTCGACGCGCTGCAGCTCGCCGGTGATCCAGCGGTCGGCGGGCGAGAAGCTCAGGTAGTTGTGGAACGGCCGGCCCGGCGCGCACTCAGCCTTCGTGTGCTCGGCCAGGCCGCAGTCCTGTCCGTCGCAGTTCAAGAGCACGAAGCGGCTCGCGTTCCAGAGCTTGTTGCAGAAGTTGCGGTAGCCCTCGCAGCGCTTGGAATCGAAGTTGACGTTGCGGCCGAGGCTCGCCAGCGAGCAGAAAGTGAAGCGCAACGCGTCGGCGCCGAAGCCCGGGATGCCGCTCGGGAACTCGGCGGCGGTGTCCTTCCTGACCTTCGGCGCCGTCTCCGGCCGGCGCAGGCCGGTGGCACGCTTCGCGAGCAGCGGCTCGAGGGCGATGCCGTCGATCAGGTCGACCGGATCGAGCACGTTTCCTTCCGACTTGCTCATCCGCTTGCCCTGGGCATCACGGACCAGGCCGTGGATGTAGACGTCCCGGAACGGCACCTGGCCCGTGAAGTGCAGCGTCATCATGATCATCCGGGCGACCCAGAAGAAGATGATGTCGTAGCCGGTGACGAGCACCGACGACGGCAGGAACAGCTCGAGCTCCTTCGTCTGCTTGGGCCAGCCGAGCGAGGAGAAGGGGACCAGCGCCGATGAGTACCAGGTGTCGAGGACGTCGGGGTCGCGGGTCAGTCCCTTTGCTAAGACTTCGGTTAGGCGCTCGACGATCTTGGCTTGCTCCCAAGGTTGCAATTGAGGAGCTCGTTGTGACCGAACAGCTGACAGTTCTTCTGAAAGTTTCCCTTCGAACTTCGCTCGAGCTTCCTCTTCGTTACGAGCGACGAAGACAATTCCGCGGTCGTCATACCAGGCCGGGATCTGGTGCCCCCACCAGAGCTGGCGCGAGATGGTCCAGTCCTGGATGTTCTTCATCCACTGGTTGTAGGTGTTGACCCACTGCTCGGGGAAGAACTTCACCGCGCCGGTCTCGACCGCCTCGATGGCCTTGCCGGCGATGCTCGTGCCGTCCCGGCCGGGCTTCGTCATCGCCACGAACCACTGGTCGGTGAGCATCGGCTCGACGACCTGCCCCGTGCGTACGCAGATCGGCACCGCGTGCCTGTGCGGCACGGCCTTTTCCAGGAACTGCTGCGCCTCGAGGTCGCGCAGCACCGCCTTGCGCGCCTCGTAGCGGTCGAGGCTGCGGTACGCGGCCGGGCCGTTCTCGTTGATCTTCGCGTCGAGGGTGAAGATGACGATCAGCGGCAGGCCGTGCCGCGTCGCGACCTGGTAGTCGCTGAAATCGTGCGCGCCGGTGATCTTGACCACGCCCGAGCCGAACTCGCGGTCGACGTAGGCGTCGGCGATGACCGGGATGCGCCGGTCGCAGAGCGGCAGGTCGACGAGCTTGCCGACCAGGTGCCTGTAGCGCTCGTCTTCCGGATGCACGGCGAGGGCGCCGTCGGCGAGCATCGTCTCGGGCCGGGTCGTCGCGATGTGCATGCCGCGCATCGGCTTGCCGTCGGCGTCGGGCTGCGGGCCATCGCTGAACGGGTAGAGGATGTGCCACATCGTCCCGTCGCGCTCCTCGTTCTCGACCTCGAGGTCGGAGACGGCCGACAGCAGCACCGGGTCCCAGTTGACGAGCCGCTTGCCGCGGTAGATGAGGTCTTCCTCGTAGAGCGAGACGAAGGTGTCGGTGACGACGGCCGAGAGCCGCTCGTCCATCGTGAAGTACTCGTGCTTCCAGGCGACCGAATCGCCGAGGCGGCGCATCTGCCCGGTGATGGTCGAGCCGCTGGCCTGCTTCCAGTCCCAGACCCGGTCGACGAAGGCCTTGCGGCCGAGATCGTGCCGGCTGACGCCCTTTTCCTGCAGCTGGCGCTCGACGACGATCTGCGTGGCGATGCCGGCGTGGTCGGTGCCCGGCACCCACAGCGTGTTCTCGCCCTTCATGCGGTGCAGGCGGACCAGCGCATCCATGATGGTGTGCTGGAACGCGTGCCCCATGTGCAGCGTGCCGGTGACGTTCGGCGGCGGCAGCTGGATGCAGAAGGAGGGCTTCGAGGCATCGAGCGTCGGCTCGTAGACGCCGCTTTCCTCCCAGAGCGGACCCCAGTGGGCCTCGATGGCGGCGGGGTCGAAGGACTTGGCGAGATCGGTCATGGTGTCGACGGTCCGGCGATCAGGCGCCGTGGGCCCAGTTCTCGAGCTTCAGGCCGGGGACACGCTCGAACTCGCGCGTGTTGTTGCTGACGAGAATCGCCCCGAGCGCATGCGCATGGGCGGCGATGAGCGTGTCGTAGGGGCCGATCGGCGTGCCTTGCGCGGCGAGCCAGGCGCGCAGCGAGCCGCTCAGCTCGGCGGCACCGTCGTCGAAAGGGGCGATTTCGAGCGCGGCCAGGAACCGTCGCAGCGCCTCGAGGTTGCGGGCCGATGCGCTGCGGGCGACGCCGAAGTGCAGCTCGGCGGCCGTGACCGCCGACACGCCGAGCCCGGCCGAGGCGTTGCGTCGCAAGGCCTCGAGCACGTGCGGCGGCCGCTCGTTGATCGAGTAGATGCAGATGTCGGTGTCGAGCATGTAGCGCATCAGCGCTCCCTGCGGACCGGATCGCGCTGCTGATCCGCAGGCTGCTCGCGCACGAGCGGTGCAGCCGGATCGAAGCCGGAGAGCGCATCGATCAGGGCCTCTGCGCCCTGCTCGGGGACGGCGCTCAGGACGATCTCGCGCCCGACCTTGCGGACATGCACGACGGGCACATCGAAGCGGAACTCCTTCGGCAGCCGCACGGCCTGGCTGCCGCCGTGGGTGAAGATCTTTGCGAGGGCCATGGCACCCCTCCGGGCACGAAAAACAGAAGTATACACGGCGTATCTACTACAGAGGGGCGGCCACTCGGCCCCGACCTCTGCAGGACGCCTTCTCCTCTACATCAGCAGGTGCTCGCCGGCGTTGTCGCCGCCCAGGATCACGTAGTTGACCTTGCGGATGTCGGCGAGCCGCGTGCCGCCGGCATAGGAGATCGAGCTCTGCACGTCCTCGCGCATCTCGCGCAGGGTGTCCTCGAGCCGGCCCTTGATCGGCTCGAGGATGCGCTTGCCCTCGACGTGCTTGTACTCGCCCTTGTTGAAGTCGGAGGCCGAGCCGTAGTACTCCTTGAACAGCTTGCCGTCGACCTCGACGGTGCGGCCGGGCGACTCTTTATGGCCCGCGAACAGCGAGCCGATCATCACCATGCAGGCGCCGAAGCGCACGCTCTTGGCGATGTCGCCGTGGTCGCGGATGCCGCCGTCGGCGATGATCGGCTTGGTCGCGACGCGGGCGCACCACTTCAGCGCCGAGAGCTGCCAGCCGCCGGTGCCGAAGCCCGTCTTCAGCTTGGTGATGCAGACCTTGCCGGGGCCGACCCCGACCTTGGTCGCGTCGGCGCCCCAGTTCTCGAGGTCGATCACCGCCTCCGGCGTGGCCACGTTGCCGGCGATGACGAAGGCGTCTGGCAGCTTCTGCTTGATGTGATCGATCATGCGATGCACCGTCTCGGCATGGCCGTGCGCGATGTCGATCGTCACGTAGTCTGCGCCGAGGCCTTCGGTGGCGAGCCGGTCGATGGCCTGGCGGTCGGCCTCCTTGACGCCCGAGCTGATCGAGACGAAGAGCTTCTTCTCGCGCATGCGCCGCGCGAAGGCGACGTTGTCGACGTCGAAGCGGTGCATCACGTAGAAGAAGTCGTTCGCAGCCAGCCATTCGGCGATCGGCTCGTCGACCACCGTCTTCATGTTCGCCGGCACGACCGGCAGGGCGAAGCGGCGCGGTCCGAACTCCTGGGCCGGATCGCACTCGGCCCGGCTCTCGACGCGGCACTTGCGCGGCAGCAGCAGGACGTTGTCGTAGTCGAAGATTTCCATGCGGGCCCTGGCCCAAATTCTAAGCGTCGGCCCCTTCCGCACCGGCGTGTCGGGCGATTCGCTGCCGGACAATGGCCGGATGCTTCCTGAAAGAGACACCAGCCCGTCCCGGCTGCTGGAAGGGTTGAACCCCGAGCAGCTCGCCGCCGTCACCCTGCCGGCGCAGCCGGCCCTGATCCTGGCCGGCGCCGGTTCCGGCAAGACGCGGGTGCTGACGACCCGCATCGCCTGGCTGATCCAGACCGGCCAGCTCACGCCGGGCGGCGTGATGGCCGTCACCTTCACCAACAAGGCCGCCAAGGAGATGCTGGTCCGCCTCGACGCGATGCTGCCGAACCCGGTCCGGGGCATGTGGGTCGGCACCTTCCATGGCCTGTGCAACCGCTTCCTGCGCGTGCACTGGAAGCTGGCGGCGCTGCCGCAGGGCTTCCAGATCCTCGACACCGCCGACCAGCTCTCGGCCGTCAAGCGCATCGTCAAGGCGATGAACCTCGACGAAGAGCGCCATCCGCCGAAGCAGCTGGCCTGGGCGATCGCCGGGGCCAAGGACGACGGAGCGCGGCCCAAGGACATCGAGGTCAAGGACGAGCAGAGCCGCGTCCTCGTCCAGGTGTACGAGGCCTACGAGGCGCAGTGCCAGCGCGAGGGCGTTGTCGACTTCGCCGAGCTGATGCTGCGCACCTACGAGCTGCTGCGCGACGACGCGCCGCTGCGCGAGCACTACCAGCGGCGCTTCCGGCACATCCTCGTCGACGAGTTCCAGGACACCAACCGGCTGCAGTACGCGTGGCTGAAGATGTTCGCCGGCCCGCCCGAGCACGGCTGCGCGCTCTTCGCCGTCGGCGACGACGACCAGAGCATCTACGCGTTCCGCGGCGCCCAGGTCGGCAACATGGCGGCGCTCGAGCGCGAGTACCGGGTGGAGACCGTGATCAAGCTGGAGCGCAACTACCGCTCCTTCGGCAACATCCTCGACGCCGCCAACGAACTGATCTCGCGCAACTCTCGGCGCCTCGGCAAGAACCTGCGCACCGAGGTCGGGCCGGGCGAGCCGGTGCGCGTGCACGAGGCGCCGAGCGACTACGCCGAGGCGCAGTGGTTCGTCGAGGAGGCGCAGCAGCTGCACCGCGAGGGCACGCCGCGGCACGAGATCGCGCTCCTCTACCGCAGCAACGCGCAGAGCCGCGTCCTCGAGAGCGCGCTCTTCAACGCCCGCATCCCGTACAAGGTCTACGGGGGCTTGCGCTTCTTCGAGCGCGCCGAAGTCAAGCACGCGCTGTCGTATCTGCGCCTGATCGAGAACCCGAACGACGACACCAGCTTCCTGCGCGTCGTCAACTTTCCCGCCCGCGGCATCGGCGCGCGCACCATCGAGCAGCTGCAGGACGCGGCACGGGAGAGCGGGCGCAGCCTCTGGCAGAGCGTCGGCTCGCTGGCCGGCAAGGGCGGCCACAACCTGCAGGCGTTCACGGTGCGCATCGATGCGATGCGCGCCGCGACCACCGGCCAGACCCTGCGCGAGATCATCGTCCACATGCTCGAGGCGTCGGGACTGGTCGACTTCTACAAGGCCGACCGCGAAGGCAAGGAGCGCCTCGAGAACCTCGAGGAGCTGGTCAACGCTGCGGAAGCCTTCGTGACGCAGGAAGGCTTCGGCCGGGACGCCGTGGCCCTGCCGCTCGACGAGGTCGGCGCGGCCAGCGGGTTCGCCGCCTTCGCGGGGTCGGCACTCGACGGCGCCGCCGGCCGGGCCGAGTACACGACACCCGGGGCCGAGATCGTGACCACCGGCGAGGTGATCGCGCCGCCGCGCATCGCCCCCGACGCGGAGACGGGCGAGATCATGTCGCCCTTGGCCGCGTTCCTGACGCACGCCTCGCTCGAGGCCGGCGACAACCAGGCCCAGGCCGGGCAGGACGCCGTCCAGCTCATGACCATCCACTCGGCCAAGGGGCTGGAGTTCGACTGCGTCTTCATCACCGGGCTCGAGGAGGGCCTGTTCCCGCACGAGAACTCGGCCGGCGACCTGGATGGCCTGGAGGAGGAGCGCCGCCTCATGTACGTGGCGATCACGCGGGCGAGGCGGCGCCTCTACCTCAGCTTCGCGCAGACACGCATGCTGCATGGGCAGACCCGCTACAACGTCAAGAGCCGCTTCCTTGACGAGCTGCCCGAGAGCGCGCTGCGCTGGATCACGCCGCGCAACCAGAGCTTCGGCTCCGGCTTCGCCCGCGACTACCAGCAGGCCTGGCAGCGCGGCTCGGGGCTGCACTCGATCGTCGGCGCCGGCCGCGCCGAGGCGCGCCCGCCGGCAATCGTGCCGAAGGCACCGTCGCACGGCCTGCGTCCGGGCCAGGGCGTGTTCCACCCCAAGTTCGGCGAGGGCGTGGTCGTGACCCTCGAGGGCAGCGGCGAGGATGCTCGCGCGCAGGTCAATTTCGGTCGCCACGGCATGAAGTGGCTGGCCCTCAACGTGGCCCGGCTGACGCCGGTCGACTGAGCCGGCGGCTGCTGTCGCCGCCGTCCGGCACCCGGCTTGCCCCGGACGCCCAGAAGGAGTCTTCATGAACGTCTTCCCCAGCTCCCGCCGCCTCTCGGTCGCCGTTCTTCTCGGCAGCGTCCTGCTCGGCGGCTGCGCGTCGACCCAGCTGGACGCGCAGTGGAGCGACCCCCAGCTTGCCGGCAACCACTACCTGCGGGGGGCACGGGTCCTGGTCGCCTGCGACACCTTCGAGCTCGTCCTGCGCCAGATCTGCCAGGACCAGCTCGCCGCGGAGGTCTCCCGCCGCGGCGGGAACCCGGTCTTCCCGCCGCCGGGCGTGGCCATCGCCGCCGATCGATCGCTCGACGCGCAGCTCCTGCCGGCGGCGCGCGATGCGGGCGCCAAGGCGGTGATGGTGATGACCCTGGCCGCGGCCGTGAGCGAGGTCAGCCCGGGCGTGTCGATCGGCTTCGGCGGCTTCGGCTTCGGCCGCCATAGCAGCGTCGGCGTCGGCATGGGCGTGCCGATCGGCGGCGGCAGGGTCACGACCGGCTACACGGCGAACAACCGCGTCACCGACGTGCAGAGCGGGCGCCTGGTGTGGACGGCGAAGGCGACGGCGCCGCCGTCGGGCGACGTCGGCGCACAGATCGGCGAGCTGTCGAGATCGGTGCTGACCGCCGCCGATCAGTCCGGCCTGTTCTGACCCGAGCCCGCTCGCGCGAGATCCCGGGACGCGACCTCAGGCGGCGACCGGCCCCGGCCGGCCCGCCTCGACGACGAAGCGTGCTGCCGTCGTGATGCCGCTGCCAGGGTCGAGCGGCCGGTCGACCGTCTGCAGGCGCACCGCGACCTGCCCGGGGGTGACCTCGATGCTCGCGTAGCCGCGCTGGCTCGATCGGCCGAGCAGGATGTGCGGGTTGAAGCCCATGGCCGAGTCGATGCGCGACTGCGCCAGGCCGAGGCTGGAGATCGAGGTGCCGCAGAACTCGCTCGCGACCACCGGCGCGCGCGGGTCGTCGTAGTCTGCCTTCAGGGCGGCGACGTAGTTGCCGTGCGCGTCGCCGCCGAGGACGACGACGCCGGGCAGTCGCTTCTCGGCGACGACGTCGAGCAGGCGCCTGCGCGCCGGCGCGTAGCCGTCCCAGCCGTCGGTCCAGTAGCTGCCGCCTCCGTGCGCCGGATCGGCCCAGGAGAAGGGGGCCATGAGCGTCTGCTGCGCCAGCAGGTTCCACGGCCGAACCGAGTCCCACCCATCGGCCAGCCAGCGCTCCTGCGCGGCACCGAGCAGGGACCGGCGCGGGTCGGCCAGGGCCGCGCATTCGGACGCAGGCAGGGTGATGCCGCCGCCGCGCCCCGGCCGCGGGCAGGCCTGCGGGTCGCGGTACTGGCGGTCGTCCAGCAGGTGAATGCGCGCCAGGCTGCCCCAATCGAGCCGGCCGACGATGCGCATGTCGGCGCCGACGGGGCGCGCCGAGCGCGGGAAGGGCATGTGTTCCCAGTAGGCGCGGTAGGCCGCCGCGCGTCGGGCCGGGAAGGCCGGGTCGCCGTCGGCGCCTTGCAGGCCGGCGTAGTCGTTGGCGACCTCGTGGTCGTCCCAGACCATGAGCCAGGGTGCGGCGGCATGCGCGGCCTGCAGCAGCGGGTCGGACTTGTAGGTGGCGTAGCGGGCCCGGTACTCGGCGAGCGTGCGCGCCTCCGTGCCTTCATGGCGGCGGATCGCGTCGGGCCGCGACGGCGTTTCGTAGATGTAGTCGCCGAGGAAGAGGACGAGGTCGGGGCTCTCGGCCGCGACGTGGCGCCAGGCCGCGTAGTGGCCGACGTCGTAGCGCTGGCAGCTCGCCGTGACGAGGCGCAGCGTCGCCGCCGCATCGGCTCTGGGCGCGGTCCGCGTTCGCCCGACGCCGCTCTGCTCGCCGAGCGCAGTGAAGCGGTACCAGTAACCACGGCCGGCGTCGAGCCCGGCCGGCTCGGCGTGGACACTGTGCGCCCAGGCGGCCTCGGCGCTCTCCTGGCCGCGGGCGACCACGTCGCGGAAGCGCTCGTCGCTCGCGATCTCCCAGCGCACCGGGACTCGATCCGGCAGGCCGGCGCCCATGAGGCGCGTCCACAGGACCATGCCGTCCGCACGCGGGTGACCGGAGGCGACGCCGAGCGAGAAGCGCG
>NZ_JANODC010000464.1:0-4363 GCF_031412495.1 Rhizobacter sp.
GAGGAATGGGAGTGGGCGGCCTCGGCGATGAACCGCGTCCTCGACGCGGTGCCCAGCACCCCGGCCGTGCACCTGTGTTTCGGCAACTACGGCGGCCAGAGCGTGCAGAGCGGCACCTGGAAGCAGCTCATGAGCTACCTCAATGCGCTGCACGCCGATCACGTCGTCCTCGAGTGCGCGCACCGGCCGCCGGAGGAGCTCGCGGTCTTCCGGGACCTGAAGCCGGAGATCGGCTTCGGCCTCGGCGTCGTCGACATCAAGGCCACCGAGATCGAGTCGGCCGACGCCGTGGCCCGCGCCATCGAGCACGCCGAGAAGACACTGGGCGCCGGCCGCGTCAGGTACATCCACCCGGACTGCGGCTTCTGGATGCTGAAGCGGCCGATCGCCGACGCCAAGATCCGCGCCCTGGCCAAGGGCCGGGATCTGTACGAGGGGCGCGCCTGAGCGGCCGCGCGCGTCTTCAGGCCGCCGGCATCGCTGCCTTCTCCTTGCGCCGCCGCGCGGCATAGCCGACGCCGGCCAGCCCGGCCAGCATCAGGGCGTAGGTCTCCGGCTCCGGAATGGCTGCCACCGCGTTGTTGAACGTGATGTTGCCGGCATAGCTCGTCGTCAGCGGCACCGGATCGTCGAAGGGATCGATGGCGCCACCGCCGGCGAACCCCTGCACCAAAAGGGTGAGGGGTGCCGTCGCGTTCATGAAGGAGAACGAGCTCGGGATGGCCAGGCTGGCGAAGGTGTCCGTTTGACCGACGAACCCTCCGTCCGCTGATGCGACCACCGCCTGCACGAGGGAGATCGGTCCGCTCAGCGAGGTGAAGGTGACGGTGCCGCTGCCCAGGGCGCTCGCCAGCGGCGGCAGGTTGAAGACGAAGCTGTCGAGGAAGGCGCCGCTTTCGCGATGGATCGCGCTGAACGCACCGGTGAACATGTTGGCGCCCGACGGAACCAAGTCGACGGTCATGTTCAGGTCTTCGGCGAGGGCGCCGCCGGCCGCGACGGCAAGCGCTGCAACAGTGGCAATAGACTTGAGTTTCATGGGTCACTCCAAAAGAGGTTGATTCGGAGACGAGGACTCGCGTGCATTGCGACGCCTCGGCGGCCAACACGCATCCGCCGAAACGTCGCAGGCCGGCACTAGCCGATCGGGACCGGCTCGGCCCGGTCGTCGACCGGCGGTGTCAGGTCGCCGAGCTCCAGCGGCTCCGATCGATCGCTGAGGGTCAGCGAGCGCTGGTAGGTCTCCATTGCCTCGGTCGAGGCAAACGCGCTCTCCGGCACCGATTCCACTTCCTGCGGTGCGGCAACGGACGGCGAATCGGCATCGCCGCCTCCGCCGCCGCAACCTGCGAGCGAAAGGGTCAGGAGGAGCGTCGATCCGAGGAGCGGCCGAGCTCCGAGTTTCAGGGTCCGGGTCATGACGATCCCTTTCAGTTGTTGAAGTTGCCAGGAATCGGCGTGTTGAAGTACGGGAAGACCGACTTGAACGTGGTTGCGTCGCGCCGGACGCCGTCCGTCAGGGCGAGGCCGCCTGCGGGCGCGTCCTCGGGCTTGCAGCCCACCTTCAGGGTGTCGGTCGGGCCGGTCAGCACGCACAGCGCGCCCATCGCGACCCGCAGCGAGAGGTCGACCACGTCGTCGCCCGGGCGCCTGCCATTCGGGAAGCCGGCGTTGTCCATGCCGGCCACGCCGAGCGGGCTTTGGGCCGCCGGCAACTTAGGCTCGATCGTCGTGTTGAGGCGCATCATCTCGGCGAGCACGACGTTCTTCGGCTGGTTCAACCCCTCGATCCCCTTCAGGAACACGGTCAGCAGATCGGTGCGCGGAAAGTTGGTGGGTGCCTTTGCCGAAGGGAAGAGCTTCTCGATGATGGCCGGCAAGGTCGGGTTGGTCACATAGTCGGCGAAGTTGGTCGGATCGTTCATCGGCTTGGAGGCGTTGAAGCGGTCCTTGTCATCGAGGCCGATGACCACCTCGTTGACAAGCGGCATGCCGAGCCGGGACACCTGCGCGAAGGCACCGCTGTTCGCCGACGCCCGGTCGATGCCGCGCGGCGACGGGTTGAGCAGGCGACCCTGGCGCAGGCTCGACGTCGTGTAGCCGCCGACGACCGGCTCGCCCGGCGCGGCGATGCAATTGATCGGCAGCTCCATCGCGATCGTGCTGATGTTCTTGAACTCCAGATCGTTCTTGTTGCCGTCGACCTGGTTCGTGCCGAGCGGGTTCAGATTGATCAGGTCGAAGATCTTGCCGACCGGGATGTAGAAAGGCTCCTTGCGCTGCCCGACGAAGACTTTCCCCGGCGTGGCGCAGCCCGGGATCGCCACGTTGTAGATGTGCAGGTTGGCGTATGCCTCGTAGTTGGCCGGACCGCCGAAGGTCTTGTCGCCGATGTTGTCGACCGGCTTGTCGAAGTCGAAACCACCGCCGTTGGCGTTGGTGACCCGGCTGTTCGTGCCGGTCCGCCGGTCGCCGCGAACGATGTCGACGGTGAAGGTTTCACGGACATTCAGTGACGGCGGATTGATCGCGACGGGAATCACGTCCGAGTTGATCAGCGGAATCCGGACCTGCTTGCCGCCGACGGCCAGCGCGGTCATCTTCGACGTGCTCTTGAAGCGGAACTGGAAGGTGATGTCTTCCTTGCCGTCGCCGTTGGTGTCGAAGTGGATCTCGTAGAGGCCCGTGGGGTCAAACTGGTAGAAGTTGGGGCCCCCCTGCGGGTCCTGGAACGGGATGTAGTTGGCCATCACCGTCATGAAGTCCTGCCGGCCCGGCTCGTAGCTGCGGAACATGTAGAAGTCGGTGCCGTCTACTGACGGCATGCGAGCGATGAACGGCGCCTCCCGGTGGCTGGAGGCGAGGGCGCCGTTCGAGATGGCGAGGCAGATGGCGCTGAGGCCGAGAGCCGCGCAGCGGCGAGGGGTGAGGTGGAACGACGGCATGAGGGTCTCCAGAGGGGCGTGAAAAGCGGGCATGCAGGTCGATCGATCGAGTGTGTCGACCCGGCCGCAAGCCGATCTGCGTTCGGCAAGGCGAGCACCCGCGCCAGGGGGAGTCCCGTGTTTGAGGGGGATCCTCCTGGATCCAGGGGTATACCCGTGGTGGGGACAAGCGCGGTTTACCGACCCGTCAAGTGCGCCGAGGGCCTGACCGATGGCCTGTAGTTCGGGATGGCCAGGGGTGCACGACCGCGGGATGTAACCTGCGGGCTCGACGCAACGAAGTAGCAGCAGCGGATCCGTTTTCCTCGACGAAGCGAGAGCTCATGCATCAGACCCTTCACCTGCTGGCCAAGACCGATTTCCCCCGGCTGTCGCGCTCGTCGCTCGATACCCTGCAGGTCAACCTCGGCTACCGCTGCAACCAGAGCTGCCTGCATTGCCACGTCAATGCCGGGCCGAACCGCACGGAGACGATGGACGGCGAGTCGGTGGATCTCGTTCTCGCGGTGCTGCGGGCCCGGCGCATCGGCGCGCTCGACCTCACCGGCGGCGCGCCCGAGCTCAACGCGCACTTTCGCCGTCTCGTCGTCGCGGCCCGGGCCCAGGGCGTGAAGGTGATCGACCGCTGCAACCTGACCATCCTGTCCGAACCCGGCCAGGACGACCTCGCCGTCTTTCTGGCCGGGCAGCGGGTCGAGGTCGTCGCCTCGCTGCCTTGCTACTCGGTGGCCAACGTCGACCGCCAGCGCGGCGACGGCGCGTTCGAGCGGAGCATCGCCGGCCTGCAGGCGCTCAACGCGCTCGGCTATGGCGCCGACGGCTCCGGCCTGGTCCTCAACCTCGTCTACAACCCGCAGGGCGCGTCGCTGCCGCCGCCGCAGGCTGCCCTCGAGGCCGACTACAAGCGCGAGCTCGGCGCGCACTTCGGCATCCGCTTCAACCACCTGTTCGCGCTCACCAACATGCCGATCCAGCGCTTCGGCAGCACGCTCGTCTCCAAGGGCACCTTTCCGGCCTACATGGCCCTGCTCAAGGGCGCGTACCGCGCCGAGAACCTGGAGACCGTGATGTGCCGCTCGATGCTCAGCGTCGACTGGCAGGGCGAGCTCTACGACTGCGACTTCAACCAGATGCTGGGCCTGCCCACCCGCCTCGGCGGCGCCGCCCGGCCGCACCTCCGCGACCTCCTCGCGAACGACGCAGTGCCGGGGCCGATCCGGGTGGCCGACCACTGCTACGGCTGCACGGCCGGGCAGGGCAGCAGCTGCGGCGGCGCCCTGGAGGCCGACCCCGTGCCCGGGGTCGCGGCGCGCGCGGCGTGACCACTGGCGTGGGTCGCCGCGGCCTGTGGATCGGGGCGCTGCTGCTCGCGCTGCTGGCGGTCGGGTTCTACCTCCACTTCGACCTCGGCAGCCTGC